>JASBUY010000006.1 GCA_030147645.1 Aquabacter sp.
CCGGCGTCGGCCAGGCCGCCCAGATGACCGGCTCCGCCTCCACCGAACTGCTGGCCCTTTCCGAAGGCCTCTCGGGTCAGGCCACCGACCTGCGGCAGGCGGTGGAGACCTTCGTGGTTGAGCTCAAGGCTGCCTGACCCACAATCTTCCCGGGTCCCACGCATGCCGGCCGGCTCCCCCCGGCCGGCATGTTTCGTTTCGGGGCAGGGCTTTGCGCATGACAAAGAGGTAATGTGGTGGACATGATCCCTCCACATCCCGGCGCCATATGCTGGCGATCGCATCGGAGCGTCCCACAGCATGCGTGCCCTGAAGATTCTCGCTGATATCCGCCGCCTCGCCGTCCCCTATTTCAAGAGCGAGGAGCGATGGATCGCGCTCGGCCTGCTTGGAGCGGTGATCGCGCTGGAATTCGCATGGGTCTATGCGACCGTGGTGCTGAACGAATGGAACAGCGCTTTCTATAACGCGATCCAGGAAAAGGACTATGCCGAGTTCAAGTATCAGCTTTTGATCTTCTGCGGCATCGCGGTGGGCGCGATCATCGTCGCGGTCTACCAAGTCTATCTGAAGCAATGGCTGATCCTGCGGTGGCGGCGCTGGCTGACGCAGCGCTACATCTCCCACTGGCTGGAGGACGACACCTTCTATCGCCTGCGTCTCCAGGGCGATCAGGCCGACAATCCGGACCAGCGCATCGCGGATGATGTCCGCCTCTTCGTGAGCCAGACCATCACGCTCGGCGTCGGCCTGCTGGGCACCATCGTCTCTCTCATATCCTTCAGCGTGATCTTGTGGGGCCTGTCCGGCTCCTACGACCTGAAACTGTTCGGCACCGACCTCGTCATTCCCGGCTATTTGTTCTGGGCCGCGCTCATCTATGCCGCCTTCGGCACACTCGTTGCCCATCTTATCGGCCGGCGGCTGGTGGGCCTCAACTTCGATCAGCAACGCTATGAGGCGGACTTCCGCCTCGATCTCGTCCGGGTGCGCGAGAACAGCGAACAGGTGGCTTTGCTGCGGGGGGCTCCGCAGGAGGAGCGCCGGCTGGAGGGACGTTTCGCGCGCATCTGGTCCAATTTCTTCGACCTCATGCGGCTCCAGAAGCGCCTCACCTGGTTCAGTTCGGGCTACGAGCAGGTCTCCACCATCTTTCCCTATGTGGTGGTCTCACCCGCTTACTTCTCCGGCGCTATCCTGCTCGGTCCGCTGATGCAGACCGCGAGTGCCTTCTCCTCTGTGCAGACCGCCTTTTCCTTCTTCATCTCTTCCTATACCGAGCTTGCCGCCTGGGCGGCGGTGGTGAACCGCCTTACCGGTTTCGAGCGTGCCATGGAAGCAGCCAAGGCCGGCGCGGCGGCCCCCGCCTTGGTAGAGGCGCGCAGCGCGTCCACGCCGCTCGTCCTCTCAGACATCGAAGTGCGCCTGCCGGACGGGCAGGCCCTGCTCGGCGTGGACAGGCTGGCGCTGGCGCCAGGGGAGAAGGTACTCATTATGGGGCCGTCCGGCTCCGGCAAGAGCACCTTGTTCCGCGCCATCGCCGGCATCTGGCCCTTCGCGCAGGGCGAGATCGGCCGTGCCGGCGACGGCGCGGTCATGATCCTGCCCCAGCGTCCCTATGTTCCCGTCGGGCGGCTCGACGCCGCTTTGAGCTATCCCGACGCGCCCGGCACCCATGCGGCGGCGGATCTCGCGCGCGTTCTGGGCGCGGTGGGGCTGGAAGGTCTCATTCCCCGGCTGGAGGAAAGCGCGCTCTGGCCGGACGTGCTCTCGGTGGGCGAGCAGCAGCGCCTGTCCTTCGCCCGTGCGCTGCTCACCCGCCCGCAGGTCCTGCTTCTGGACGAGGCCACCGCAGCGCTGGATGAGGCGGGCGAGGCGCGCCTCTACGGTCTCCTCGCCACCCATCTTCCGGGCACATCGGTACTCTCCATCGGACACCGCACCACGCTGCGCGACCTGCACGACCGCCACGTGGCGCTGGAGGGCGACGCATTGCCCCGACGCCTCGGTCCGCTCGGACCGCCCACTCTGGTGGCGGTCTAGCTGCTCCTCGCCGGCTGGCGCTCCGAGCGTCGACATGCGGGAGGTTCACTGCGTACCGATCCGGTTTGTTGCGTTGCAAGGGCGTCGGCGCCTGTTCTAAACCTGTCGGGTCGCCCCGCTCGGGCGCGGCCGGGCGGCAGGGGGAGTGGGCGCGTGAGCGGAGCGGACGGGAAAAAGCCGGGCGGTGTGTCCGATGCCGCCTATTACGCCATTTCCATCGCCGTCGGCGCGGTGGTGGGCTGCATCGGAACAATCTTCCATCTGTCCACCGACGCCATTTCGGGCTGGCCGGGCCTGTTCACCGGGCTGGATCTTCCCGCCTTTCCCCGCCTTGTCCTGATGGGCGTGGTCGCCGCCGCCATGGTGACCGCCGCCGTCTGGCTGGTGCGCACCTTCGCGCCAGAGGCGGGGGGGTCCGGGGTGCAGGAAATCGAGGGCGCGCTGGAAGGCCTTCGCCCGGTGCGCTGGCGCCGCGTTCTGCCGGTCAAATTCTTCGGTGGCCTTCTCTCGCTTGGCTCCGGCCTCGTGGTGGGCCGCGAGGGGCCAACCATCCATATGGGCGCCTCGGTGGCGCAGGCGGCGGGCGAATGGCTCGGCCTCTCCACCCGCGACCTGCGGGGACTTCTGGCGGCTGGCGGCGCGGCGGGCCTTGCCGCCGCCTTCAATGCCCCGCTCGCCGCCATCCTGTTCGTCATCGAGGAAACGCGCCGCCAGTTCCCCTATGGCCTGCGCACCTATAGCGCGGTCATCTTCGCCTCGGTCACCAGCGCCATCGTCACGGAGAGCATCGCCGGCGTCGGGCCGGACATGCGCATCCTCGTGCCCGACATGCCCCTCCTCATGCTGCCGGCCTTCATTGGGCTCGGCGTGGTGCTGGGGCTCGTCGGCGTGGTGTTCAACCGCACCCTTATCTGGTCGCTCGATGCCGCGCGCACGCTCGGCCTGCGGACCTCCTTTTATGTGCTGCCCGCCTTGGTCGGGCTCACCATCGGCGTGCTGTTGGTCCTGCGGCCCGAGGCGACGCTCGGCGGCGAGAAGCTGGCGGTCACGCTCGCGCATGAAAACCTGCCGCTCCTGGTTTTGGCCGGCATCGTGCTGATCCGTTTTGTCATGACCATGGCGAGCTATTCCACCGGCGTCCCGGGCGGCATCTTCGCGCCCATCCTCGCGCTCGCCACCGCGGTCGGCGTGCTCTACGGCACGACGCTCGAAACCCTCGTGACTCTGCCGGCGGGCGGCGTCGCCGCGCTTGCCATTGCGGGAATGGGCGGGCTGTTCTCCTCCACCGTGCGCGCGCCTCTGGTGGGCATGGTGCTGGTGGTGGAACTGACCGGGGCCTACACGCTGCTTGTGCCCGTCATCCTCACCTGCGTCTTCTCGCACCTCGTGGCCGAGGCGCTGGGCGGCAAGCCCATCTATGAAGTGCTGCTGGAGCGCACCCTGCGCTTGGCCGGCCAGACCCCGCCGCCCCCGGCGCAAGGGGACGAGATCGGCGGCTGGGACCAGCGCGAACGCATCGGCACGGAAAAGAGCTGAGTCTTCAGGGTGCGGGCAGCTTCGCCCGGCCCTTTTTCAGTCCCGCCTTAGATCCAGCGTTTGGGCCAGGGGGAATCCGAAAACAGCCGGTGCCACGCCAGGGCGAAGAGGCACAAAATGGCCGAGCCGGCCGCCACCGGCACCAGGATGAACAGCGGCGACAGCCCTTCCGCCACGATGAGCAGTGGGTCGATTCCGGCCGGCGGGTGCATGGTGCCCGTGAGACGCATGGCGACCAGCGAGAGACCCACCGCCAGCGCCGCGCAGAGCGGCGAGGAGCCGAACACCGTCAGCATTGCGAAGCCAACCAGGCTGGACACCAGATGCCCGCCCATCACTGCGCGCGGCTGAGCCGGGTCCGCCTCCGGCATGCCCATGACGACGGCGATGGAGGTGACGAAGGGGATGAGCGAAACCGGCGTCTCCCCCAAGGCCGCCGCCGCTTCCAGCCCGCCCACGGCGAGCGCTGCCCCGAGCCCGCGCCAGCCCCACAGCAAAACCGTTTGCCCCGTCATGCCTCAACTTTCCAAACGCCAACCGTCCAACGCACAGACGGGTGATATCCATGCAAATCCGGGGCCGTAAAGCTTTGCTCAGGCCAGCGCGACCCCAGCCTTTTCCAGGAGGCCGGGAAAGGCGGGACCGGCGAGCACGGCATATTCCGCTTCGCGCGGCGCATGGACGGGGTCGCGCTCCTTCAGCACGTCGTCCACATGGCCGGGATGCACCATCATGAGACCGCCCGCGTCGAGACCCGCAAGGCAGCGCGCGAGAAGCGCGGCGAAGTCCGTTCCGGGGGCGAAATCATAGGCGCCCGCAAACCCGGCATTGGCCCGCAAGCCCCGGGCCTGCGCACCGGACGCGAGGCCGGCGGACAGTGCCGAGATGAAGCGCCCTTTCAAGTCCAGCCCGAGCCGAGCGCGGGGCGCCTGCGTGCAGTCACGCACCAGCGCGCCGGGCGCCCGGCGGGCGGAAATTTCCAGGACCACATCCCGGATGAGCGGGAGCACATGAGCATGCTGGTGCCCGTCCACATGGTCCGGGGGGCGGCCGTAGGCGGCTTCGAATGCCGCGAACTGCGCCTCGACTTCAGCCGTGACCGCCTGGACGTCGAGCCGGCGCAGCAGCGCTGCCCCCAGCAGGCGCCCGAGCGGGGGCAGACGGTCGCCGGAAAGCGGCGAGGCCACCAGCGGGGCGAAGCCGCCGGTCAGCGTCACATGAAGGCCGATGCTGACGCCCGTCCCCTGCGCCGCCGCGCGCAGCCGTCCCGCTTCTTCGGCGCGGTCGGAAAATAGCGTCATCACCGAGGTGGCATTGATGCGCCGCCCCGCAATAAGATCGCGGATGGCCAAGCTGACGCCGGGCGCGAGCCCGTAATCGTCGGCACACAAAATCACCTGCCGGGCCATGGTCCTAACCGTGCGCGGCGGGATGGCTCTCGCCCTCGGCATGCTGCAGGGCGTGGCTCGCCACGAGATAGACCGGCCGTCCCTTGATCTCGGAAAGGACGCGCGCGAGGTATTCGCCCATCACGCCCATGACCAGCAATTGGATGCCGCCGATCCCCATCACGCCCACCACGACCGAGGGATAGCCCGGCAGCGGAATGCCCCAGAACAGACGCTCCACGATGATCCAGAAGCCATAGAGGAGCGCGGCCCCCGCGATCAGCACGCCGACCAGGGCGGCGAGGCGCAGAGGCGCGGGCGAGAAGGAGGTCAGTCCTTCCATGGAAAGGCCGAGCAGCCGCCAGAAGCTCCAGCTGCTGGTGCCATGGGCGCGCGCCTCGGGCCGGTAGGGCACCGCGCGCTGGCGGAATCCGACCCAGATGGACAGGCCCTTGAAGAAGCGGTTGCGCTCCGGCAAGCGCCGCAGCGCCGCCGCCGCGCGCGGCGACATCAGGCGAAAGTCCGCCGCATCCTCGGGAATGCGGGTCGGCGCGCCGAAATTGAGCAGCCGGTAGAAGCTTTTCACGAACAACCGCCGCGCCGCCGGCTCGTCGGAGCGGTCCGCCTTCACCGCATAGGCGACGTCCACCCCCTCGTCCTTCCACAGGCCGACAAAGGTGTCGATCATTTCCGGCGGATGCTGGCCATCGCCGTCCATGAAGAGGAGCGCATCGCCCCGCGCATGATCGAGGCCGGCCATGAGCGCCGCCTCCTTGCCGAA
>JASBUY010000013.1 GCA_030147645.1 Aquabacter sp.
GCCGGCGCTGTTCACCTTGAGCACCCACTTGCGCGATACGGCGGACAGCCAGACCCGCGCCTCGCCGCCGCAGCGTGAGGAACAGGCCCAGGAGCCGTCCTTCTCCTCGCGCCAGTCCCGGAATGCAGGAGGCGGCGCGGCATCTTTGAAGAGGGTTTCAACGTGCATTTTTGCGCCCCTTCAACGCCCGCCGCAGGGTGGCGCCACGGGCCGCGATATCGGCGTCCAATTCGATCGCAGTCACGCGCGCGTCGGGCGGTTCGTCGGCGAGAGGGAAGCCGGCGGCGATGAGGCGGCGCGTCTGGGCGCGCCAGACCGCCCGCTTCGAGAAATAGACGTCCTGCTCCGCCGGCCACTCGACGCCGGCGGCGCGGGACAGCCAGCCCTTGAGCGCCTCGATCACGCGCCGGGCATCCGCGGCCGAGACGAGCCACCTCTCGTGATCCAGGCCGGTCTGCCGCTTCACGAACGCGATCAATGCCCGGTCGGTGCGGTCCTCGACCACCCCGAGGTGATAGCCGGAGATCCAGAGCGCCCGCAGGAGCGGCGCCCATTTGCCGTGCATTTCCCTCGCCCGCTTGGACTTAAGGGGCGCGGCGCCGCCGCCCTGGATCGCCTTCAGGCGGTCGATCACCAGGATGGCCTCGCCGGCCGACAGCTCCCGCGCGCTCCGTTTGCCGCCAGCGGTCGCGGCCATCAGCTCGCGGCGTTCCGTCTCCGACAGGCCGATCGCCTTGCTGATCGTGTGGATCGCGCCGATCTGCCCCGCGCTCGCGCTGGTCATCTCTCAGTCCCTCATCAAGATCCGGTCGCGACGGGCGACCTCCGGATCGGGTTCGATCTCCGCCGGCTCTTCCCGCGCTGGGGTCTCCGCTTGGAGCAGGGCCTCGGTGACCAAGCGCAGCCGTTCCAGCAGCGCCTGGTGGCGGTGGGATCGCCACCGTTTCGAGTGCTCCAGGCGGGCCAGCAGGTCCGCCCGCTCGGCCCGCAGCGCCTCCGCCGTCCGCTCTGCGCCCCATCCCAGGAGCGGAGCGGCAGCAACGGTGGGGGCGCGGCGGGCGGGCATCACGCCACTCGGTCTGGCGTCGAGGGCGAGGGCCGGGGCGACGGCACGGGGCGGCGCCGCTTTGCCCACGCGTCGAATAAATGACCGCTGCACCGACTGCAGGGGCGCGGCGCGCCCTCGATGTCCAGCACAGTGCCGGAGCCCTCACAGGCCCTGCATGTCGCGCGGTCGCGCGCGACGATGGGTGTGGCGCTCATGGCTCCCCCTCGAACAGCGGCATCGGCGCCGGAGGGCACCAGCGGATCACATCCGCCTGACGGTGCAGCTCGACGCGGCAGGTGGGCGGGATCCAGCGCACCCGCGTTTCGCCGGGCGCATAGGGCATCCCGCGCAACCACACGAACCAGGCATAGGCAGTCGCCGTGTCGCCATCCGGCTTCCACACACCCTTATGCAGGGGTACCCGCTCGGCGAATGGTGCGATGAAGTGCGGCGGACGCTTAGAGAACAGGGCCTTATGTCGGTCCCCACCCTCGATCCATGCGAGCCTTTGAAAGATGGCGAGGCCCCGGTGCCCGGCGCTGTCCAGGGCCCGCCTGGCGAAGTCGGCCGCTGCGTTGAACGGCGGATTGATGATGATCCAGTCCACCCGCGGCAGGGGATGCGTGCGGTCGAGGAAGTCGGCCACCGGATAGCCGCGCCCATAGTCGAACACGTCGCTGGCGAACACCTGCCCGAAATACTCCCGCAGGGGCTCGACCATGTGCCCTTCGCCGCAGGCCGGATCCAAGGCGGTCCAGCCGCAAAAGGACAGGGGCGAATAGATCTTTCCGAGCACATGCACCATCAGCGCCCGCGTCGCCCATGGCGGCGTGGGGAAGAAGTCCAGGCTGTCCGGCGGTTCGACGCGCCGCGCCATGACGGCGGTGGAGCCCGAAGGGAGGTGCGCGCTCATGGCTTGTGCTCGATGGCCAGAGTGCGCCCGGCCGGCCCGGAGACGCCGCGCGCCAGGTTGACATAGCCGCCCGCCTCCCAGCCCTCGCCAGCGGCCTCAGAGAAGCGCACCTTGCGGGGCGGCCGGCTGTGCGCCACCGCGCCAGGGCGGCGCAACGCAAGGGCCTGGTGTGCCTGCTGCTGTGCCAGCTCGCTGATTGTCTCGCTGAACAGCTCTAGCAGGCGAATGCGCAGCCGGATTGTGAGGTACGAGACGAAGTCGGCCACGGCTGCGCGCCGGGTCTTGAGGGTGCGACGGCGCTTGTATGTGTCGCTGGTTTTGAACCGCGCCGTCTCGCGATCCACCGCCCGCACCATGACCGAATACAGATAGGCCGCCACTTCCGGCGCGGGGTCGCGGCCGACGAATTCGATCTCGTCGGAGCCAATCAGATGGACGCCGGCCGTGTTGGTGACGTGCTGGACGGAGGCGGCGATATGGGTCCGCCAGGTCGCCGTTACCGTCTTCTCGGAGGCGCGCGCCGCGCCGATCTCCACGTCCAGGTTGTTCAGGCCGTGCTCGGCCATGATCCGAGCGGCCATTTCGGCCGCCGCCAATGCCTCGGCCTCGGTGCA
>JASBUY010000020.1 GCA_030147645.1 Aquabacter sp.
GCCAGCCGGAACAGCCTCTCCGACGCAACCATGGCGGCCTTTACCGCACATCTCGCCGATATCGCCGAGGACGCGTCGGTGCGCGCAGTGGTGGTGAAGGCGGAGGGGCCGGTCTTCTCAGCCGGGCACGATCTGAAGGAAATCCAGGCTCACCGCGCCGATGCCGATCGGGGCCGCGCTTATTTCGAGGATGTGCTCGCCCGCTGCGCGCGCATGATGACCGCCGTGGTGCGCCTGCCCCAACCCGTGATCGCGGCGGTCGAGGGCATGGCGACGGCGGCCGGATGCCAGTTGGTCGCAAGCTGTGATCTGGCGGTCGCCGGGGCCGCCGCCCGCTTCTGCACGCCGGGCGTCAATATCGGCCTATTCTGCCATACGCCCATGGTGGCCCTCACGCGGGCGGTTTCGCCCAAGCACGCCATGGAGATGCTTCTTCTGGGCGATTGGATCGAGGCGCCCGACGCCCTGCGCATGGGGCTCGTCAACCGCGTGGTGGCGCAGGGCGAGGCGCTTGCCGCAGCCAAGGCACTGGCCGCGCGGATCGCGGCGAAATCTCAAGTGCCGGTCAAGCTCGGCAAGGCGGCCTTTTACCGTCAGGCGGAGATGACCCTGGATGAGGCCTATGCCTATGCCTCGCAGGTCATGGCGACCAACATGCTGGCCCGCGATGCCGACGAGGGCATCTCGGCCGTCCTCACCAAGCGCCATCCGGTGTGGGAGGATCGCTGAGGATCTTTACCTTCCCTAAACCATAAATGCGCATCCTCAAGCGTCCCGGCATCCAGCCGGGCGCAGACAGGATTCGCACGATGGCGGCAGGATGGGCCGAGCGTTGGCGGACCGGCGCCACTTCCGGCAGGCGCAGCCTCGGCTTGGCTATGCTGGCGGGGTGGGCGGTTCTGCTCCTCACGCTGGTGCTCGCCATCTTTCCCGCGCGCTATACGGCGCGGGCCGTACTCAGCTTCGACCTTGCCATTCAGCCGCCGCCGGCGACCGTGCGCGGCATTTCCCAGGTTCTCGCCTCGCGCGATCTCGCGCAGGAGGTGCTGTCGCGGCTGCCGCCGGAGGATGTGGCGTCCCTCGCCCGCACCTCCGGTCTGCTCTTGCCCTTCCTGAACGGCGATCTGCCCTTGGCCCCGCAGAATGCGGCGGCCCGGCTCGCAGGCCGGATGGCGGTGGAGCCGCTGCAAGGCGGGCGGCTTCTGGCGGTTTCCTTCTCGGCCGCAAAACCGCGCCTCGCGGGTGATGTCGTGCGGGCCTATCTGGAGGCCTTCGCGGCCTTGCAGGCGCGGGCGCGCGATACGGCGCCCGAACAGGCGGAGGCGGCCCTGCCCCGGCTGGTGGTCCATGGCCTCGAGACTCCCGCCACGCGGGACTTGCCGACGCTCGCCTTTCTCCTGGTTGCGGGCGGTTGCGCGCTCATTCTTTCCGCCCTGACGCTGGTTGCGCGTGGAGCCGGCCCCGCCCCAGCCCCGCGCGAGGCGCAGCCCGTTCCCGCTGCGCCTGAGAGCGCGCCGCGCGTTGCCTGGCTCGATGGCGGCCGGGGCGCGGCCTTGTCTTGCCGCCGCGCCGCCCGGCTTCTGGCCGAGCAACTGGCTGCGGCCAGCCGTGGCCCGGATCACCAATTGGTGCTCGTCACGTCGGACCTTCCCTCGGAGACGCCCGCGACTTTCGCCATCACCTTGGCGCGGCAATTGTCCGAGGAGAGCCGCGTGGCGCTGGTTGCGCTCGACGGGGCGTCCGGCGAATTGTGCGCGCTCATTTCCGATCCCTGGGCACCGGGCATGGCGGAGATGCTGTTCGGGGTCGCCGGATTCGGCGAGACCATCCATCGTGATCCGCTGTCCCGCGCTCATGTGATTCCGCCCGGCCGGGATACGCGCGGCGACCCGGGGGTGATTGGGGCGGACCGGCTCGGCCTCATCCTGACTGCCCTGCGCGATACTTACGATTTCGTGATCGTGGCCGCACCCGTGCTCGGGGCGGCGCAGGGCGCCTTCAAGCTCGCGCAACTCTCGCCCTATGTGGTGTGCATCGAGGAGCCGTCGGACGGCGAATCCAGCGTCGAGGGTTATGCGGCTCTGGCAGGGCACGGCTTCGAGCGCGTGCTCATGGTTCGCGTCGCCACCCGGCTCGATCTGGTGGAGCCGGAGCTTCGGCGCAATGCGGCGCCGACCTTAAGCGCCGCCTGAACCAAATCGAAATATCAGAGACTTAAACGGAGTCTCTAAGCTTCATCCTCAACCTTAATGCGATTGGGCCGCTCCATCCAACGGATGAGCAGCCCGGCCGGGATGACCCAGAGGGTGCCCAGCAGGATGTAGCTGACCGTCTGCCAGGCCCAGGGCAGGTCGGTCACCCGGCCCTGCGCGATCGCCATGGCCCCGAGCGCCCAGACCACCACCAGCACCAGCAGCAGCACCGTCCCGATCAGTTTGCGCAGGCGTTGTGGCATGGGCGTTCCCTTCCTTCAGGCGGTATCCCGCCCTTGAGCGACAGCCGGTCCCGTTGCCGGATGCGTCCTGCCACTATAACGGATCGCGGCGGGGGCCAAATCGGAGCGGACGGATGGCGCACAGTCTTGCGCAGGGAGAGATCAGGGTTCGCGATGCCCGCACCGGGCTCGGCCCCGTCCGGGTTTGGCTGATGGCGGTCGCCGCCCTGATCGTCGCCATGGTGGTGGTGGGCGGCGCGACGCGACTGACCGAATCCGGCCTCTCCATCACCGAATGGAAGCCCGTCACCGGCGCGCTGCCGCCTTTGTCCGATGCCGATTGGCAGGCCGAGTTCGACAAGTACAAGGCCATTCCCCAATACGAGATCCTGAACAAGGGCATGGGCCTTGAGAGCTTCAAGACCATCTATTGGTGGGAATGGGGCCACCGCTTGCTGGGGCGGGTGATTGGCTTCGCCTTCCTGCTGCCCTTCCTCTATTTTGTCGCGCGGGGCGTGCTGCGCGGGCCGCTGCTCTGGAAATGTCTCGGCCTGTTCGTGCTGGGCGGCCTACAGGGCGCCATCGGCTGGTGGATGGTGGCCTCGGGACTGACCGAGCGCGTCTCGGTGAGCCAGTACCGGCTCGCGGTGCATCTGACGCTTGCCTGCGTGATCCTGGCGGCGACGGTGGCGGTGGCGCGCAGCCTTACGCCGCGCCCGGCCCTGCCGGCCCCTGCGGGGGTGCGCTGGGGGGCGGGACTCATCGTTCTTCTGGTTCTGCTTCAGATCTTCTCGGGCGGCCTCGTCGCCGGGCTCGATGCCGGCATGACCTTCAACACCTGGCCGCTGATGGACGGGGCATTCATCCCTCCGGGCGACAAACTGGGAATCCTCTCACCGGCTTGGCGCAATCTGTTCGAGAATGCGATGACCGTGCAGTTCCAGCATCGCATGATCGCATACGCCATTTGGGCAGCGACCCTCGTCCACGCTTTGCAGGCCGGCCGGAGCGCCGGCGCGCGTCAGGCCTGGATCCTGTTCGCCCTGGTCTCGGGGCAGGCGCTGCTGGGCATCCTGACCCTGGTCTATGTGGTGCCGATCGACATCGCGCTCACCCACCAGTTCGGGGCGACCATCGTCCTCATCTATGCGACCATTCATGCCTATGATCTGGCGGGTCGGCCGAGCACGACGGGGCAGGCTCACCCCCTTGCCAAAATGCAAGAGATCTGATTTTTCAATACGTTACATGCGAGACCTGAAGCTTTTCAGGAAGCCTGTGCCGGCCGAGGGAGGGTGCTGAGACCCGCCCTCGGCCGCTGAAGGCCCCGATCAGCCTTCCACCAGCGCCTGGTCGAGATCGGCGATGATGTCGCCCGCATCCTCGATTCCCACCGAGATGCGCACCACTTCCGGACCGGCTCCCGCCGCGCGCTTCGCCTCGTCGGAGAGCTGCTTGTGGGTGGTGGAGGCGGGATGGATGATGAGGGAGCGGGTGTCGCCGATATTGGCCAGATGCGAGAAGAGCTGGACCTTGGAGACGAGCTGGACGCCCGCCGCATAGCCGCCCTTCAGCCCGAAGGTGAACACCGCCCCGGCTCCGCGTGGCAGATATTTGCGGGCGAGGCCGTAATAGCGGTCGCCCTCCAGGCCCGGATAGCTCACCCATTCCACGGCCGGGTGGGTGGAGAGATACTTCGCCACCGCCAACGCATTCTCGCTGTGCTGCTTCATGCGCAGGCTCAGCGTCTCGATGCCGGTGAGGATCATGAAGGCGTTGAAGGGCGAGAGCGCCGGGCCGAGATCGCGCAGGCCGAGAACGCGGGCGGCGATGGCAAAGGCGAAATTGCCGAAGGTCTCGTGCAGCACCATGCCTTGATATTCGGGCCGGGGCTCGGAGAGGAAGGGATAGCGCTTGGACGCCGACCAGTCGAACGTGCCCGCATCCACGATCACGCCGCCAATGGAATTGCCGTGGCCACCGAGGAACTTGGTCGCCGAATGGATGACAATGTCCGCGCCGTGCTCGATGGGCCGCCACAGATAGGGGGTGGCCAGCGTGTTATCGACTATGAGCGGCACGCCCGCGCGCTTGGCCACGGCCGAGATGGCGGCGATGTCGCACACCACGCCGCCGGGATTGGCGATGCTCTCGGTGAAGATGGCCTTGGTCTTCTCGGTGATGGCGCGCTCGAAGGAGGCCGGATCATCCGGGTCCGCCCACACCACATTCCAGCCGAAGCTCTTGAAGGCGTGGGTGAACTGATTGATGGACCCGCCATAGAGCTTGCGCGAGGCGACGAATTCATCGCCCGGCGTCATCAGCGTGTGGAAGACGAGGTGCTGGGCCGCGTGGCCCGAGGCCACCGCGAGCGCGGCCGTGCCGCCCTCCAGCGCCGCCACCCGCTCTTCCAGCACCGCATTGGTGGGGTTGCCGATGCGGGTATAGATGTTGCCGAAGGTCTGGAGGCCGAACAGCGCCGCCGCATGGTCCACATCGTCGAAGACGAAGGACGTGGTCTGGTAGATGGGCGTCGCGCGGGCGCCGGTGGTCGGGTCCGGCTGGGCGCCGGCATGGACGGCGAGAGTCGCGAATCCGGGCTCACGATGGGTCATGACGGTCCTCCAGCGCCTTTATCCAGGCATTTAATGTTTAATAGTTTTAAATCCGATTTGCCGCTGTCATTTTGACCCAGGCGGGGTCCGCGTCAAGGACAGCCGCTGGACTCCGGTGCCGAGCCGCTGCGGCCGCTTGGCCGAAATGGTCCGGCTGTTGACGCCGGTCCAGCCGATCTCGCCGGAAAGCCGGCCATATTCGATCTTCGGGCAGCGATTCATGACGACGCGCATCCCCGCGGCCTCGGCGCGCGCGGCGGTCTCGTCATGACGCACGCCCTGCTGCATCCAGAGCACCTTGGGAAGCGGATCGAGCGCCAGCACTTCGTCCAGAACGGCCGGCAGATGCTCTGAGGCGCGGAAGGCGTCCACCATGTCGATGGCGACCGGCACGTCCGCGAGGCGCGCCACCACCGGACGGCCGGCAATCTCCTTGCCCGCCTGCCCCGGATTGACCGGAAAAACCTCGAAGCCCCGCTCCGCCAGATATTTCGTGACGAAGAAAGACGGGCGGGCGGGATTGGGGCTCGCGCCCACCACGGCGATGGTCCGCACGCTTGTCAGGATGTCCCGGATATAGGCGTCGTCATAGCGGTCGTGGTTCATGGACGGCTCTCCGGTCAACGCTGCGCCTTGGAGAAGAGGGCGAAGAAATTGTCGCTGGTCTGGCGGGCGATCTCCTCCAGCGAAACGCCCCGCGCCTCGGCGAGGATCCGCGCCGTCTCCCGCACGAAGGCCGGCTCGTTGCGCTTGCCGCGGTGGGGAATGGGGGCGAGGAAGGGCGCGTCCGTCTCCACCAGGATGCGGTCTGCCGGCAGGCTCGCGGCGATCTCGCGCAAGGGCGCGCCGGTCTTGAAGGTGAGCACGCCGGACAAGGAGATTGTGCCGCCGAGCGCCACCGCGCGGCGGGCGAGGTCCGCGCCGCCGGTGAAGCAATGGAGCAGGAAGGGGACGGCGCCCTTGGCGGTCTCCTCTTCCAGGATCTGCGCCACATCCGCGTCCGCCTCGCGGGCATGGATCACGAGCGGAAGCTGCGTGCGGCGGGCGGCCTCGATATGGGTGAGGAAGCCGGCGCGCTGGGCCGGGCGCGGGCTGTTGTCATAATGATAGTCGAGCCCCACCTCCCCGATCCCGACCACCTTGGGATGGGCGGAGAGGGCGACGAGTTCGTCCGCCGTCACGTCCGGCTCTTCCGCCGCCTGGTGGGGATGGGTGCCGACCGTGCAGAAGACATTGGGAAAGCGCTCGGCAATGGCGCGAATCTCGTCGAAACGGCGCACGCGGGTCGAGATGCTGACGAGATGGGAGACGCCGGCCTCCCCCGCCCGCGCCACCACGGCGTCCAGTTCGGCGGCGAAATCGGGAAAATCCAGATGGCAATGGCTGTCGACGAGCATGGCGACCCTTCTTGAAGACGGGCCTGTGATAGGCCCTCGCCGCATCTGCGTCGATAGGGGGAACCAGCGCCTCCAACCCCGCCCTTTTAGGGCGAGGGGGAGGGATGTGGGAGCGGTCGGCATGCCGGCAAGGCAT
>JASBUY010000030.1 GCA_030147645.1 Aquabacter sp.
ACGACGGCACCGTCCAACGCGGGCCGCAGGTCACCGCCTTCGCGGAAGCCCACAAGCTGCACCGCATCTCGGTGGCCGATCTCATCTCCTACCGCCAAGCCCGCGAGAAGCTGGTCACGCGCTCCGCCGAATTCCCGGTGCCCACCACCATCGGCGAGATGAAGGGCTATTCCTTCATCACTCCGTTCGAGAGCGTGAACCATCTCGCGGTGGTCCATGGCCGCATCGGGGATGGTGAGAATGTGCTGGTGCGCCTGCACCGCGCGGACCCCATCGCCGATGCCTTCGGCGGCGCCAAGAGCGTGCAGAAGGCTCTGGCGCGCATCCATGCCGAAGGGCGCGGCGTGCTGGTCTATCTGCGCGACGGCACGGCGGGCGTGCCCGCCACCGCCATTGGCCAGTCGGAAAAGAGCGCCAGTGAGGTGGAGCGCGACCGGCACTGGCGCGAAGTGGGGCTCGGCGCGCAGATCCTGCGCGATCTTGGCGTCGTCTCCATCCGCCTCCTCGCCTCCAAGGCGCGCACCTATGTCGGCCTCGGCGGCTTCGGCATCGAGATCCTCGAAACCGAGACTTTGGACTCCTGAACGCCGCAAAGGCGGCTCACGACTTTCGCTCCGGACGGAACGGTGGCAGCATGATGTGACGCATCATCCCTGCTGGCGTTCCCCCGGAGGATCCCATGGCTCGGCGGTGGCACGGCGTCGCGGTTCTGTTCGCTGCCCTCTTCCTGCTGGGCCTGGCCGCCACCGCCCGCGCCGCGCCGCGCGCGGCCGACAATATGGTGGATGTGCAGCTCGTCCTGGCCGTGGACATTTCCTATTCCATGGACCCGGACGAACAGGCGCTCCAGCGCGAGGGCTACGCGGCCGCCATCGTCTCTTCTGAATTCCTCAACGCCCTGAAGCTCGGCCCCAATGGGCGCATCGCCGTGACCTATGTGGAATGGGCGGGGGAAGCCGAGCAGCGCGTCATCATCCCCTGGACCTTGGTGGACAGCCCCGCGTCGGCGCAGGCCCTGTCCGAGCGCATTCTCGCAGTGCCGCTGCGCCGGGCCTATCGCACCTCCATCTCGGGCGCGCTGCGCTTTTCCATGGCGCAGTTCAAGGAGAGCGGTTTTCGCGCGCTGCGCAACGTCATCGACGTTTCGGGGGACGGGGTGAACAATCAGGGCCCGGCGGTCACCCAGATGCGCGACGAAGTGGTGAAGGCCGGCATCACCATCAACGGCCTTCCCCTGGTGCTGAAGCGCAGCACCAATGCCGCCATGGATGTGCCCGACCTCGACATCTATTACGAGGATTGCGTCATCGGCGGCCCCGGCGCCTTCGTGATCCCCGTGCGGGCCATGGACGAATTCGCGCGGGCCATCAAGACCAAGCTGGTCCTGGAAGTGGCGGGCGTGGTGCCAAAGCCCGCGCCGCGCATCGTCCCGGCTGCATCCCCCTCCCGCATCTCCTGCCTCATCGGCGAGCGCATGTGGCAGGAGCACTGGAACAATTGAATGCCGGAGCCGGCGGACGCCCGCCGACCCCGGTCCTTATCCGTTCAGGCCTTCTGCAACTGGGCGAGCAGATCCAAATGCTCGTGAATGAAGGTGCGCAGGAAATAGGCGATGTGCGACAGGTCGGAGCCAAGGCCGTCCTTCGCGATCAGCGTCTCCTGAATGCCCAGCAGCTTCTTGTGGCCGGCAATCTCGGCCGCGACATAGGCCTGGTCGAACTGCGGGCCGGACAGGGCCGCGAGCTTCGCCAAGGCGTCGTTGTCGTCCGCCGACAGGGTCTTGAGCGGCGGCGCGTCCTTGTTCAAGAGGGTCTGCCCCACCGTCACCTGCTCGGCCAGCTCAAGCTTGGCGAAGGTCTGGATCGCCGCGCTTCCCTGCTTGAGGGCCAGTTCGCTGGCCCGGCGCGAGATGGTCGAGATGGTGAGCGTGCCGTCGCGATAGGCCGCGTGTCCCGCCGGCTTTGCGCTCGCCTGCGTGCTCACCAGAAGCGGCGCGACCGTGCCCACGAGGCCGAGGCCGGCCACCAATTGACGCCTGTCCATATGTTTTCCCCCACATATCGAAGCCTGGAAGACCCAGGCCGCCCTTGATACCACTTCGCTCAGCCAACACCATGCGCCGGCATCCATTCCCGGCGCGCCGCGCGGCAAACGAGGCCGCCTCAGCGCTCGAACCGGCCCACCAGTTCCACATGAGGCGAATGGCGGAACTGGTCCACGGGCGTCACGCCAAGCAAGCGGTAGCCGCCCGCAATCAGGATCCGCGCATCGCGCGCGAACGTCTGCGCGCTGCAGGAGACATAGGCGATGCGCGGCACGCTGGAGCGCGCGAGTTCCTGGGCCTGCGCTTCCGCGCCCTGGCGGGGCGGGTCGATGACGACGGCGTCGAACCGCTTCAGTTCCTCGGCCATGAGGGGCCGGCGGAACAGGTCCCGCGCCTCGCCCTCCACCCCCTTGAGGCCGGGCACCGACGGGGCGGCCTTCAGCAAAGCGGACACCGCCGGCGCGTTGCTCTCGAAGGCCGCCACCCGCGCGGTCTCGGCGAGCCGCAAGGCGAAGGTGCCCACCCCGCAGAACAGGTCCGCCACGCGCTTGGCGGGCCCCACCACCTCCAGCGCCAGGCGGGCCAGCGTCTCTTCCCCGCGCGCGGTCGCCTGGAGGAAGGCGGCCGGCGGCAGGTGAACGCGCGCGCGGCCCATCATCACGAACGGCGCCGCGCGCTGGGTCAGAAGCTCGCCGTGTCGCGTCAGCCGGGCGAGCGCGAAGCGATCGGCCAACGCCGCGAGGTCCATGAGCAAGCCGGCCGGCACCGGGCCGGAGCCGCGCACATCCATGTCCATGCCCGCGCCGGTGGCGGTCACATGAAGATCGAGCGGCTTGCGCAGCGGCGCGAGGGCTTGGGCCACCGCACGCGCTGCGGCGAGCGCCTCGCGCAGATCGGGGCTCAGCACCGGGCACTGGTCGATGGCCACCATGGCGTGGGATTTGCGCTCGGCGAAGCCGACCACGGTGCGGCTGCCATATTGGCGGCCATGGAAGATGGCGCGCCGCCGCCCTGCCCCGTGGGCGTCCACGATGGGGGCGACCTCAGTCTCCACCCCCTCGCGCGCCAGCGCCGCCACGACGAGGTCGCGCTTCCAGGCGAGATAAGCGGGCGCCGCCCAATGCTGGAGCAGGCATCCCCCGCACACCCCGAAATGGGGACAGACGGGCGCGACGCGGTCGGCGCTCGGCTCCAGAACCGCTTCGACGACGAAGCGCTCCTTCTCCACCCGCCCGGCGACCCGCTCGCCCGGCAGCGTATAGGGGGCGAAGACCGGCGCGCCCGCGCATATGGCAAGGCCATCGCCTTGCGCGCCAACGCCGGTCACGACGCATTCCGCTGCCCCGCTCATGGCCGCACCGCGCCGATCAGGAATTCCCGGTTGCCGTCACCCCCCTCGATGGGCGAAGGCAAGAGGCCGACCACCCGCCAGCCAAGCCCAGAAATCTCATGCGAGATGCGCCCGCAAACTTCGTCATGGACGGCGGCGTCACGCACGATGCCCTTCTTCACCCGCGCCGGGCCGGCTTCGAACTGCGGCTTGATGAGGGCGGCGAGCCGCGCCCCCGGCCCGGCCAGTCGGAGCGCGGGGGGAAGCACCAAGGCAAGCGAGATGAAGCTGACGTCGCAGACGATCAGGTCCACCGGCTCGGGCACCTCGGCCCGCGAGAGGGCACGCGCATCCATCCCCTCAAACAGACGCACATCGGGGTGTCCGCGCAGGCGGGCATGGAACTGGTCGCGGCCCACATCCACCGCATAGACGCGCGCCGCCCCGCGCCTAAGCAGAACGTCCGTGAAGCCGCCGGTGGAGGCGCCCACATCCAGCGCCACCGCCCCGGCGGGGTCGAAGCCGAACCCGTCCAGCGCCGCTTCCAGCTTGAGCCCGCCGCGCGAGACGAAGGGGTGCG
>JASBUY010000035.1 GCA_030147645.1 Aquabacter sp.
GGCGGCTGCCAGGCTTTGTAGCGCACCCCGCCGACAAAGGTGCCGTTGCGGCCCGTGGGCGTCAGCGGCACGCGCCGGCCGTTGCAGGTGAGCACATAGCGGGCGGGATTGAACCCTTCCACCTTCACCTGAAGACGCTCCACCGAGCTGTCCACATAGCGCACCGTGCCGCCAATGGCGCCCTCTTCGCCCAGGACATGCCAGGGTTCTAGCGCGCCGCGCAATTCCACGTCGATGCCAGCGCGATGCACCGTTCCATAGGCGGGGAAGCGGAACTCGAACTGCGCCTTGAACCAGAGCGGATCGAAGGCATAACCGGCCTCGGACAGGTCCGCGAGCACGTCCTCGAAATCCGCCCAGGCGAAATGGGGCAGCATGAAGCGATCGTTGAGCGCCGTTCCCCAGCGCACGCATCCCCCGCTCAAGGGCTTGCGCCAGAGCATGGAGATGAGCGCACGCAGCAGCAGTTGCTGGGCAAGGCTCATGCGCCAGTCCGGCGGCATCTCGAAGCAGCGGAATTCCACCAGGCCGAGGCGTCCCGTGGGGCCGTCCGGCGAATAGAATTTGTCGATGGAGATCTCGGTGCGGTGGGTGTTGCCCGTCACGTCGATCAGGATGTTGCGCAACAGGCGGTCCACCAGCCAGGGCGGGGGCGGCAGGTCGGACCCCGGCGGGGAAATGCGCGCGAGCGCAATTTCCAGCTCATAGAGGCTGTCGTGCCGTGCCTCGTCGATGCGGGGATGCTGCGAGGTCGGGCCGATGAACAGGCCGGAGAAGAGGTAGGACAGCGAGGGATGGCGCTGCCAATAGAGGATCAGGCTTTTCAGCAGGTCCGGGCGGCGCAGGAAGGGGCTGTCGGCAGGCGTGATGCCGCCCACAACCACGTGATTCCCGCCGCCGGTGCCGGAATGGCGGCCGTCCAGCTGGAACTTCTCGGTGCCGAGACGGGCGAGGCGGGCTTCCTCATAGAGGATGCGCGTCGTCTCCACGCAGCCGCGCCAATCTGCGGAGGGATGGACATTGACTTCCAGCACGCCGGGATCGGCGGCAAGGCGGATCACGTCCAGGCGCGGATCGAAGGGCGGCGGATAGCCTTCCAGATGCACCGGCAGGCCGAGCTCGGCCGCGACGGCTTCGACCGCCGAGACGATCTCCAGATAGTCCTCCAGCATCTCCACCGGAGGCATGAACACGCACAGGCGTCCGTCGCGGGGCTCCACTGCCAAGGCGGTGCGCACGAAGAACGGGCCGGCGGCCGGCGAGTGGCGCAGATAGTCCTCGACGATCTGCCGCGCGCGCTCGGCGGCCGGGACGATGCCGGTCTCGCCGTCGCGCCGATAGCCCTGCGCCAAGTGATCCGGATCGGGCAGCGGCGGACGCGGCTCCATGGGATCGGCGGGCAAGGTGTGGGGATAGAGCGTGGGCGGCAGATAGGGCAGCGAATCCAGCGGCAGTCGGAAGCCGATGGGGCTGTCGCCGGGCACCAGGAACAAATGGCCGCGCCGGAACTGCCACGCTTCCGAGAGCCAGCCCCCGCCCGCATGGGCATTGAGCCGCTGGAGCGGGATGACGAAGCCGCGCGGCGTTCCAAGTCCCTGCGCGAAGGCCTGGGCGATGGCCTTGCGGGCGATGGGGTCCTTGATGCGCTCGTCGCCGGGCTCCAGATTTTCCGGAAGGTTCGCTTCCTTCAGGATGAAGTGGGCGATGTCCTCATAGGCCGGCAGCACATATTTTTCGGCGAGCCCCAGGCGCTCCGCCAGCAGGCGCGTGAAGCGCTCGGCCTCCGCCGCACCGACCTTGTAATCCACTGTCTCCCACGCGATCAGGCTGTCGTCGTGCCAGATGGGCTTGCCGTCCTTGCGCCAGAACAGCCCGAAGGACCAGCGGGGCAGGTCTTCGCCGGGATACCATTTGCCCTGGCCGTAATGCATGAGCCCGCCCGGCGCGAAGCGGCGGCGCAGGCGGCGGATGAGATCGTCGGCGCGTGCGCGCTTCTGCGGCCCGAGCGCGGCGGTGTTCCATTCCGCAGCCTCGTAATCGTCGATGGAGACGAAGGTCGGCTCGCCGCCCATGGTGAGACGCACATCGTGGGCCAGCAGGTCCTGGTCCACCTTTTCGCCCAGCGCATCGAGCGCGGCCCAGCTTTCGTCCGAGAAAGGCAGCGTCACCCGCGGGGCCTCGGCCACGCGCGTCACCTTCATCTCGAACTCGAACTCCACCTCCGCCGGCTCCACCAGGCCGGAAATGGGCGCGGCCGAGCGGTAATGGGGCGTCGCGGCCAGAGGCAGATGGCCTTCGCCGCACAGCAGGCCGGAGGTTGCGTCAAGGCCGATCCAGCCCGCGCCCGGCAGATAGACTTCCGCCCAGGCATGCAGGTCGGTGAAATCCACGTCCGTGCCCGAAGGACCGTCGAGAGAAGCGACGTCGGGCTTCAGCTGGATCAGATAGCCCGACACGAAGCGGGCGGCGAGGCCGAGACTGCGCAGCACCTGCACCAGAAGCCAGCCGGAATCGCGGCATGAGCCGAGGCACGCGGACAGCGTCTCGTCCGGCGTCTGGACGCCCGGCTCCATGCGGATCACATAGCCGACCTTACGCTGGATGGACTGATTCAGCTCCACCAGGAAGTCGACCATCCGGCGCTTTTCGCGCGGAATCTCGGCGACGAACGCATCCAGAAGCGGCCCGCCATCCTCCAGTTCCAGGTAGGGTGTCAGTTCCTTCTTCACCTCTTCCGCATAGGTGAAGGGAAAATGCTCGGCATAATCTTCGATGAAGAAATCGAATGGGTTGATGACCGCGAGGCTCGCGAGAAGATCGACCTCGACCTTGAACTGCGTGGTGCGCTCCGGGAAGACGACGCGGGCCTGCCAATTGCCGAACGGATCCTGCTGCCAGTTGATGAAATGCTCGGCGGGCGAGATCCGCAACGCATAAGCGGGCACCTCGGTGCGGCAGTGTGGGGCGGGGCGCAGGCGGATGATCTGGGGGCCCAGCGCGACCGGCCGGTCATAGCTGTAGCTGGTAACGTGGTGCAGATTGGCAAGGATGGGCATTGGCAGTCACCGGTGAGGGTGGGCGGGCTTGGCCCAAGGTTAAACAAGGGGTTGGGAGCACGGAAGCATCAGTTTGCGGCGCGGTGCCCCAAATGGAGGCACGAAAACACCTCCCCAGACGAAGTCGGCCCGCCCCATTGGGGCGGGCCGATCAGGCTCAGACAGAGGCGGGCTCTGCGGGTCCGGAGGGGGCCGGCCCGCCGGGTGAATGACCTTCCGGCTCGCGCATCTTCGGCGCGCGCTTCAGCACCTTCTCTTCGAAGCGCTGGAGCACCGCGTAGAAGGACGGCACGAACAGCACCGCGAGGCAGGTGGACGCCAGCATGCCGGAGACCACGGCGATGCCGATGGACTTGCGGGAATTGGCGCCGGCGCCGGTGGCGAACACCAGGGGCAGCACGCCGAGAATGAAGGCGAAGGAGGTCATGAGGATGGGTCGGAAGCGCAGCCGCGCCGCCTCCACCGCCGCATCCATGATCTCCATCCCCTCCGATCGCTTCTCGCGCGCATATTCCACGATCAGGATCGCGTTCTTGGACGCGAGCGCGATCAGAAGCACCAGACCGATCTGGGTGTAGAGGTTGTTCGCCGCGCCCACGGCCATCAGGGCGCCTACAGTGCCGAGCAGGGCGAGCGGCACGGCGAGGATCACCGCCATGGGCTGGATCCAGCTCTCATATTGTCCGGCGAGCACCATATAGACCAGCAGGATGGCGAGGCCGAAGACGTAGTACATCTGCGAGCCGACCTGCTTCTCCTGGTAGGACATGGCCGTCCATTCGTAGCCCATTCCCGGCGGCAGCGTGGCCTTGGCGATCTGCTCCATGAGGGTCAGCGCCTGGCCCGAGGAGAAGCCGGCCGAGTTCACGCCGACAATGGTGGAAGAGGGATAGAGATTGTAGAGCGAGATCAACGGGGCGCCCGGGATCACGCGCACTTCGATGAGGGTGCCGAGGGGCACCATGGTTCCGTTCGCGGCCTTCACCTTCAGGTTCTGCAGGTCGGTCGGCAGCAGGCGCGACTTCGCCTCGGCCTGGACATAGACCTGGAAGACGTTGCCGAACTTGTTGATCTGCGTGACGTAAGACGAGCCCACATAGCTGGAAATGGTGGTGAAGACTTGGTTCACCGTGATGCCCAGCGTCTCCGCCTTCACGCGGTTGACATCCACCTGGAGCTGGGGCGCGGTGGCCCGGAACGAGGTGGAGAGATGCGAAAGGGCGGACTGGTCGAGACCCTTGCGGATGATCTCGTCGGTGACGTTCTGCAGCAGCGTGTAGTCGAAATTGCCGTCGCGGATCTGCGGCTGCATGGTGAAGCCGGAGGCGTTGCCGATGCCCTGGATGGCCGGGGGCACGAGCACCGTGATCTGCGCCTCTTCGATCTTCGCAAATTCGCGGTTCATGTTCAGATAGATGGACAGGAGGTCCTGCCCCTTCTGCTTGCCGCGCTCGTCCCAGCTCTTGAAGGGAATCTCGATGGGGCCGAGCTGGCTCATATAGCCGCGAAT
>JASBUY010000262.1 GCA_030147645.1 Aquabacter sp.
TGCCGAACCCGCAACCGCCGCAAAGGGGCGCAGATCAGCGAGCACGGCCAGGGCAATGCCTTCGACACCTACGGCTTCGTGCTCGCCGACGGCCGGGCGCTGACGGTGAAGGGATCCCAGATGCCGGTGGACTTCCAGACCGACTTGAAGGCCTCGGCCTGCAAGCGCTTCACCACTGTGCTCGGGCCAGGCTCGGACGGCTATCACGAGGACCACATCCATGTGGATCTCGCGGTGCGCCGCCTGGATATCCGCCTGTGCAAATGGAACATCAAGGCGCCCGCGCCCGCCCAGGTCGCCCGGGCCGAGCCGAAGGCCGGCGCGCCGGAGACGGCGGCCAAGCCCCCAGAGGCCTCGACGCAAGACGCCAAGGCGGACGAGGATATGCTCTCAGCCGAGGGCATCCCGCTGCCGCCCCGGCGCCCGGCGGGTCTCGGTCGATCGGGCGGCTGACGCCCGGCTTCTATCTGTGAGGATCATATCGCGCGGCGGCGCGCAGTTTCGCGCCGGACTGCGCCTGTTTCATTCGCTGCTCGGGCGAGGCGGGAACAGTTGCGCGGCCCCGGAAACGAAAATGCCCGGCCGAAGCCGGGCATTTGAAACCGTCCGCTGTCCCGGAGGATGGGCTCAGAGCACCACCACCGAGGCGCCTTGGGGCACGCGGTTGTAGAGGTCGATCACGTCCTCGTTCAGCATGCGGATGCAGCCGGAGGAGATCGCCTGGCCCAGCAGTTCCGGCTGGTTGGTGCCGTGGATGCGGAACAGGGTGTCGCGATTGCCCTGGTAGAGATAGAGCGCGCGGGCGCCCATGGGATTGTGCGGGCCGGGACCCACATAAGCGGGCAGGCCGGCGATGCGCTGGTGAATTTCCGGGGTGGGAGTCCAGCTCGGCCATTCCGCCTTGCGGCCCACCTTGGCGCTGCCACGGAAGGCGAGGCTCTCTTCGCCGACGGTCACGCCATAGCGGATTGCGGTGCCGTCGCCCTGAACGAGGTAGAGGAACCGCTTGTCGGTATCCACGACGATCGTGCCGGGGGTTTCCTTGCCGTCATATTTGACGATGTGGCGCGCGAACTCGCCGTCCGGGCGCACCTTCGGGTAAGGCGCATTCGCCAGCAGCTGCTTGTCACGCGGCTTCAGAGCCGCCTCCGGCGCCGGCTGGGGCGTGCTCGTCATGCAGCCCGCCAGTGCCAAACCCAGCAGAACAGCCATAACCGTCCGCACCCGCATGTCCGCCTCACGAGAATCATGGTGAATAAGATCTTCAGACAGGACTTAACCGAACCCGGGCCGGCCTAGAAGGGGCCACAAAGGCGCCACGTTGCGGTGCCGCGAAGGCGTGGCAAAAATGTCTCAGCTTCTGCCCTTTCGTCACCGTTAACCTGGCTTTGCAAGGTTCGCGCGATCCTTACGCAATAAGACCTTGGGTGAGCCACCGCCTTTGCACAGTTTCGACGCAGTTGCTCACCATCTGTCGGGGGTCTTGAGAAGACGGCGCAAACCAAATAGGCACGCGCCGAGCGTAAACGGAGAGTCATCATGGCCAACGTCCAATCCGCGCAGGAACAGGCTCAGCGCGCGGCGGTCACGAAGAGCACCTATGGCGAGCAGGCGCAGCAGTGGCGCGACATCGGCATCCCCGCCGTTGCCGCCGGCGCGCGCTATGCGAGCGCCACGGATGCCCCCGCGGCCGGCACCGAGCCGAAGAAGATCGTCACGCTTCGCGACATCGATCACCTCGCCGCCTGATCGGCGCGGATCTGTCCCCTGTCCGGGACGTGGGCACGCGGACCCCTTGGGCCCGCGACGCGGCAGCTAAGCGGAACCGGACATGCTGACGGCATATGAACTTGTCGCGGGGCGCCTCGTCCCGCATGTCATCGCGGCCGGTGAAACGGTGCCGGCCGGCGCGCTCTGGCTGGATCTCGCCTCTCCGCAGGGCGGAGAGGATGCGGCGGCGGAAGCCGCGTTCGGCGCGTCCATCCCGACGCGCGACGACCTGCGCAAGATCGAGCCGTCCAGCCGCCTCTATGAAGAGGACGGCATCCGCTACATGACCTTGTCCGTGCTGGTGGGCGGCAATGGCGACGGCTGGTCGCTCGCGCCGCTCAGCCTCATGCTGGGCAAGGGACGGATGGTCTCCGTGCGCTATGACGAGGCCTCCATCGTTCCGAGCCTCGCCAGCCGGCTTCAAAAGGCGTGCCCGGATGCGGCCGGGGGCGACACCATCCTCGTGGAATTGGTCGAAGCCATTATCGACCGCACCGCCGACGTGCTGGAAGAGGCCGGCCAGGATATCGAGCGGCTCTCGCAGCGCATCTTCGAACGCTCCCGGACCCGCCGCGACTATCGCGCCATCCTGACCCATGTGGGCCGCAAGGAAGGCCTGATGTCCAGCGCGCGCGAGGCGCTGAACTCCCTCTCGCGCATGCTGGCCTTTCTCAGCCTGTCGGATGAGACCCAGGCCTATGTCCGCAAAGGGCTCAAGACCGACATCAAGAGCATGTCGCGCGACGTTCAGGGGCTTTCGGACTACGCCACCTTCCTCGCCAACAAACTGCAATTCATGCTCGACGGCACGGTGGGCCTGGTGAGCCTGGAGCAGAACAACATCATCAAGATTTTCGCGGTCCTCTCGGTGGTCTTCATGCCGCCGACGCTGATTGCGTCCATCTACGGCATGAATTTCGAGCACATTCCCGAATTGCGCTTTGTCGCCGGCTATCCCATCGCGCTCGTGGCCATGGTCGTTTCGGCGATCGCGCCCTATCTCTTCTTCAAATGGCGCGGGTGGCTCTGAAGCGCGATCCCTGAGACCGGGGCGAGCCGAGAGGTCGATCCCCTCTCATGTCCGGCGCGCGCCTCACACATTCTGCCCGCCATCGATATGGATCTCGGCCCCGTTCACATAGGACGAGGTCTCGCTGCACAGCACATAGATGATCTTCGCCACCTCGTCCGTCGTGCCGAGCCGGCGCATGGGAATCTCCGCGACGATCTTGTCGGTGCCGGGAGACAGGATGGCGGTGTCGATCTCGCCGGGAGCGATCGCATTGACCCGCACCCCCCGGGGACCGAAATCGCGCGCCATTTCCCGCGTCAGCGCTGCCAGCGCCGCCTTGGACGTGGCATAGGCCGCGCCGGCAAAGGGATGAACCCGCGAGCCGGCGATGGAGGTGACATTCACCACCGAGCCCCGCGCCGCTTCCAATTCGCCCATTAGCCCGCGCGCGAGCATGATGGTGGAGAAGAAATTCACCTGGAACACCTGCATCCAGGTGGCAAGCTCGGTGAGCAGCGTGTCGAGCAGCGCGCCGCCTGGCCCCTTGGGGGAAATCCCCGCATTGTTTACCAGCGCATGCAGTTCGCCATTGGGCAGGCGGTTGCGGATCTCCTCCACGGCGGCGGCGGTGTCGTCCGGGTTTGAGAGGTCCACCTGGATATGGTCCTCGGGGCCGGCACCCCAGGGACATTGCTCGGGAAAGGCGTGGCGCGAACAGGTGATGACCCGCCAGCCCGCGCTGGAAAAGCGCTTGACCGTCGCATGGCCGATCCCCCGCGAGGCGCCGGTGAGAAGCATGATGCGCTGCGGCTGGTTGGTGGTGCCGGACATGGGACAAAGGCCTTTCAGGACCCAAACGGTCCCTGGTCGGAACAGTGTCCGGCGCTCATGCGCGCCGGAGCGAGAGAGGCTGGCGATCCGTCAGGCCGCTCGGCCTTCAGGGTCTCGGCCTTCGGGGTCAGGGATAGAGGCGGGTCTTGCTCCAGGCGTCGCCCGTCGCTGCGCGTTGGAAGGTCACGCGGTCATGCAGGCGGAACGGGCGGTCATGCCAGAATTCGATGGCGCTCGGCAGAATGCGGAAGCCGGTCCAATGGGGCGGGCGCGGCACGTCGCTGACGCCGAAGCGCGCCGTCGTTGCGGCCACTGCCGCCTCCAGAGCGAACCGTCCCTCCAGCGGGCGCGACTGCTGGCTCGCCCAGGCGCCGATCTGCGACAGGCGCGGGCGCGAGGCGAAATAGGCGTCCGCTTCCGCATCGCTCACCCGCTCCACCGGTCCACGCACGCGCACCTGGCGCCGCAGGGACTTCCAGTGAAACACGGCCGCCGCCTTGGGCTGGCCCGCCAGCTCGCGGCCCTTGGCGCTCTCGGTATTGGTGAAGAAGACGAAGCCGCGCTCGTCGAACCCGTTCAGCAGCACCATGCGCACGTCGGGAAGCCCGGTCTCGTCCACGGTGGCGAGCGCCATGGCGTTCGGATCGTTGGGCTCCGATTTCTTGGCCTCTTCCAGCCACGCGACAAACAGGCGGAAAGGTTCGCCGGCTTCGGTGAAATCACCGCTTGTTAAGGGGTTTGTGGCTTCCATGGAGACATCGGACATGCTGAGGGGCCTTTGCGGTGCGGCGACACATGGTGATTTCCCATCCCGGTCGAACCGTCCGGCCTTTATATAGAGGTGTCCGTGCGTCCCGCCCAGCGGTCAGCTTCGTGCGATCGGCCGGGCTGCTTGCCTGCCTCTGCCTGCTCCAGGGCTGCGGCGCCATGCGCCTCATGGAGCCGGCCGACCCCATGGTGACGGGATCGGTCAAAGTGCAGCAGGCGGCGCTTTCCATGCCCGAGGGCGATGCGCCGAGCGGGATCGCCCCCGGCGACTGGGCACAGGCCAAGCTCGCGCTCGACCATGCGCTCGCCTCGCCGGACAAGGCCGCCAGCATTCCCTGGGACAATCCCAAGACCGGGGCGCGCGGCACCGCGACCCCCATCGGCGCGGCCGGGGCGGACGGATGCCGGGAATTCCGCATCGGCGTGGTCGGCGCCACCGGCGAGCAATGGGTGCAGGGCGCGGCCTGCAAGGATGCCAAGGGCGCCGTGTCCCTCTCCCAGGTGCGGGTTCTGGGGCGGGCCTGAGCCGGGCCTCTGCGCGCTCGC
>JASBUY010000042.1 GCA_030147645.1 Aquabacter sp.
GCTGAGCTAATCGCCCGATCATGCAGAGCGCCGAGACGCTGCGATGACGAGGCGCGCGATGTAGACCGGCGGGGGGAGGGTGTCAAGGGCGGCCTGTGGATGGCGCTCTTGACGCTCGCCGCGCGCGCATGGTCTCTCGCCCCGTCAATAAGGGAACGCCCAAGGCCATGAAGCTCTACATTTCCGACCGCGCGCCCAACCCGCGCCGGGTTCAGTTCTTCCTCGCGGAAAAGGGCATCGAGGTGCCCACGCACAAGGTCGACCTCGCCCAGAAAGAGCATTTAAAGGATGAATTCCTGCGCCTCAATCCGCGCCGGAAGGTCCCGGTTCTGGTGCTGGATGACGGCACGATCATCGCCGAGAGCATCGCCATCTGCCGGTATTTCGAAGCGCTTCATCCCCAGCCGAATCTCTTCGGCGCAGCGCCCAAGGACATCGCCCTTGTGGAGATGTGGCTGCGTCAGGTGGAGCTTGAATTGTGGCTCCCCATCCAGTTCGCTTTCCGACATCTGCACCCCGCGTTGGCGGAGCGTGAAATCCCGCAGGTCGCGCAATGGGGCGAAGCCAATAAGCCGAAGGTTCTCGATTTCCTCGGTTATCTGAACAAACGGCTGGCCGATAGCGCCTATATCGCGCTGGATCGCTTCACCATTGTCGATCTCGTCGCCGTGGTCGCCATCGACTTCATGCGGGCCGCCCGGATCGCCCTGCCGGAAGACCTCACCCATATCGCCCGCTGGCGGGCCGAAGTCTCCGCTCGTCCGGCCGCCAAGGCGGGCGCCTGACGAGAGAAGCGCAGGAACGCGGGCTTCGGATGACGCAGAAGCCGACGACGAACGACACGGTGGCGGATCTTCTTCAACAGATCCGCCGCTGCCGCGCCTGCGTGGAGACGCCGCGTGGCCTGCCTTTGCCGCATGAGCCGCGCCCCGTCCTTCATGTGAGCGCAACCGCTCGCATTCTGGTGGCAAGCCAGGCTCCGGGGACACGTGTCCATGCCTCAGGGCGCTCTTTCACCGATGCCTCGGGGGATCGTCTGCGGGCCTGGATGGGGGTTGATGACGAGACATTTTATGACGAACGGCGTATCGCCATCGCCGCCATGGGCTTCTGCTTTCCCGGCCAAGACGCCAATGGAGGTGATCTTCCGCCTCGGCGGGAATGTGCCGCGTTGTGGCACGACCGCCTGTTCGCGGCCCTGCCGCCTTTCGATCTGATCCTCACGGTCGGTCGCGCTGCGCAATCCTATCATTTCCGGCGGCTCGGCCTCGGTCATCTGCTTGCCGGCGGGCTGTCAGAGACGGTGGCGGCATGGCGCGCGATTCGCACGGCGCATCCGGTCACCCGACTCTATGCGCTTCCTCACCCCTCCTGGCGCAACACCGGCTGGCTGAAGCGCAACCCTTGGTTCGAAGCGGAGGTGTTGCCGGAGCTTCGTCGCGATGTCCGCGCCAGCCTCGACCGCGCCGCGCGCCTGTGCGAAGGAGAGGGGACATACAAGAAGGAGACGGCAGAATGGCCGAAGTGACGGAAGACGGCGTTCGCCAAGCGCTTTCCAAGGTGCGGACCCCCGAAGGCGTGCCGCTGTCCGCTTCGCCCGCCCTGTCCGGCATCGTCGTCACCAATGGCAAAGTCTATCTCTCCATCAACGTGGATGCCGCGCAGGCACGCGCCTGGGAAGGCGTGCGGATCGCGGCCGAGGATACGGTGAAAGCACTTCCGGGCGTCGCCTCGGCCCTGGTGGCCCTAACCGCGGAGCGCCGCGCGGCGGCAGCTGCGCCTTCCCCCGCGCCCGCTGGGGGCGGAGGGAAGGCGATCGACGTGCCCGGGGTCAATGCGATCATCGCGGTGGCGTCCGGAAAGGGCGGGGTGGGCAAATCGACTTTGTCCATCAATCTGGCGCTGGGTCTGCGGGATCTGGGGCTCAAGGTCGGCCTGCTGGATGCCGACATCTATGGCCCCTCCGTTCCGCGCCTCGCCGGCGTCCATGCCAAGCCCGAGGTGATTGACGGCCGCACCATGCTGCCCCTCGACAATTTCGGGCTCCAGCTGATGTCCATCGGGTTCATGGTGGAAGAAGACACCCCCATGATCTGGCGTGGCCCCATGGTCATGTCCGCGCTCTCGCAGATGCTGCGCGAGGTGAAGTGGGGGCCGCTCGACATTCTGGTGGTGGACATGCCGCCCGGTACGGGTGATGCGCAACTGACCATGGCGCAGCAAGTGAAGCTCGCCGGCGCGGTCATCGTGTCCACGCCGCAGGACCTTGCCCTCATTGACGCCCGGCGCGGTATCGCCATGTTCCAGCGCGTCAACGTCCCGCTGCTCGGCGTGGTGGAGAACATGTCCACTTTCATCTGTCCCCATTGCGGGGGCCGCTCCGACATTTTCGGCCATGGCGGCGCGCGTGAGGAAGCCGCGAAGCTCGGCGTCCCTTTCCTTGGAGAGGTGCCGCTTCACATGCGCATTCGCGAAATGTCCGACGCCGGCATTCCGGTTCTGGTGTCCGACCCACAGAGCCCGCAGGCGGAAACCTACCGTGAGATTGCGCGCGGCGTTCGCGCCTCACTGGAGCGCAGCGCGGCCGGGGCGCGCAAGGCGCCGCGAATTGTGATCGAGTGAGGCTGCGGAAGATCGACCTTCGCCTTTCGGCTAAGGCAGTGGCGCTTCCCACCGCCCGCAAGGCGCTCTAGAAGGACCAACGGGGGCGCGCCGTTCGGCGCCCGAAAAGAGTTTCCAAAGGGAGTCGCCCATGAAACGTCGTGAATTTCTGACTGCCGCCGGCGCCGGTGTCGCGGCCTCTACCGCCGTGGCCATGCCGGCCATCGCCCAGTCGATGCCGGAAGTGAAGTGGCGCTGCACCTCCTCCTTCCCCAAGTCGCTCGACACGATCTATGGCGGCGCCGAGTTGATGGCGCGCAGCGTGTCCGAGGCCACGGACGGCAAGTTCCAGATCCAGGTCTTTGCTGCGGGCGAAATCGTGCCTGGCCTGCAGGCCCTCGACGCGACTCAGAACGGCACCGTCGAGATGTGCCATTCCGCGTCCTATTATTACGTCGGCAAGGACCCGACCTTCGCGTTCGGTTCTGCTTTCCCGTTCGGCCTCAATGCCCGCCAGATCAACGCCTGGTTCTATCATGGCGGCGGTCTCGCCCTGCTGAACGAGTTCTACAAGAAGTATAACGTGTACATGCTGCCCGGCGGCAATACGGGCGGCCAGATGGGCGGCTGGTTCCGCAAGGAAATCAAGACCGTCCAGGACCTTCAGGGCCTGAAGATGCGCATCGCGGGCCTTGCCGGCCAGATCATGAGCAAGCTGGGCGTCGTGCCGCAGCAGCTCGCCGGTGGCGACATCTATCCCGCGCTGGAAAAGGGCACCATCGACGCCGCCGAATGGGTCGGCCCATACGACGACGAAAAGCTCGGCCTGCAGAAGGTCGCGCCCTTCTATTACTATCCGGGCTGGTGGGAAGGCTGCGCCTCGCTCACCTTCTTCTACAATCTCAACAAGTGGAACGAGCTTCCGAAGAATTATCAGGCGCTGCTGACCACGGCTGCGGCGCAGGCAAATCTGGACATGCTCGCCAATTACGATGCGAAGAACCCCAAGGCGGTTCAGAGCCTCGTGAAGTCCGGCACCCAATTGCGCCGCTACCCGAATGAAGTGATGGACGCGGCCTACAAGGTTGCCCAGGAGCTTTATGCGGAACTCGGCCAGAAGAATCCCGACTTCAAGAAGGTGCACGAAGCGGCCCGCGATTTCCGCAACGAGGAATATCTGTGGTGGCAGATCGTGGAATACACCTATGACGATTACATGGTTCGCGCCCGCACCCGCGGCTGATTGAACAAAGGTCGCAAAAGGAATGCCCCGGAGCGGAAGCTCCGGGGCTTTTTGGTTTACGTCGTGTCAGCGATTAGCGGGTGGTGCCGGTCGACGTGCCGCTCCGGCCGCCTTCCTGGGCGGGACCCTTATGCGGATCCTGGCCAGTCGCCGTGCCCGATTGCGGGGTGCGCGGGGCGACCGAGCCGGTGGACGACGGAGCGGAGCCGCTGGCGCCGGGGGTGGCCTGGGTCCGGCCGCCTTCCTGGGCGCCGCCGGCCTGCGTATTCGGGGTGGACATGGTGCCGCTGGTGGTCGGACGCGCCGCGGGATCATTCGGATTGATCTGGCCGGAGCCGCTCGCGCCCGGCGTCATGCCGGTGCGTCCACCCTCCTG
>JASBUY010000049.1 GCA_030147645.1 Aquabacter sp.
ACAGCAAGCAGCGGAGAGGCGAGCCTGATGACTGCGACACGCACGGAAACGGATACGTTCGGCCCCATCGAAGTCCCTGCGGACCGCTATTGGGGCGCTCAGGCGCAGCGCTCCGTCGGCAATTTCAAGATCGGCTGGGAGAAGCAGCCGGCTCCGGTGATCCGCGCCCTTGGCATCATCAAGCGGGCGGCCGCCGAGACCAACACGGCGCTCGGAAGGCTCGACCCCAAGCTCAGCGCGGCGATTGTCCAGGCGGCGGACGAGGTCATCGAGAACAAGCTCGACGACCATTTCCCCCTGGTGGTCTGGCAGACCGGCTCCGGCACCCAGTCCAACATGAACGCCAACGAGGTGATTTCCAACCGGGCGATCGAGATCCTCGGCGGGGAGAAGGGCTCCAAGAAGCCGGTTCACCCCAATGACCATGTCAATATGAGCCAGTCGTCCAACGACACCTATCCCACCGCCATGCATGTGGCGTGCGCGGAAGAGATCGTACACCGGCTGCTGCCCGCTCTGCAGACGCTGCGCAACGCGCTGAATGACAAGGCGCAGAAGTGGCAGCACATCATCAAGATCGGCCGGACGCATACTCAGGATGCGACGCCGCTGACGCTCGGCCAGGAATTCTCCGGTTATACGACGCAGGTCGAGCACGGCATCCAGCGGATCGAATCCACCTTGCCCGCCCTCATGGCCCTCGCCCAGGGCGGCACGGCGGTTGGCACGGGGCTGAATGCGCCGGTCGGTTTCGCCGAGAAGGTGGCGGAGCATATTGCCGCCATCACCGGCCTGCCGTTCACTTCCGCTCCGAACAAGTTCGAAGCTCTTGCCGCCCATGACGCGATGGTTTTTTCGCACGGCGCCATCAACACTGTTGCGGCGTCGCTCTTCAAGATTGCGAACGACATCCGCTTCCTTGGTTCCGGTCCCCGCTCCGGGCTCGGCGAACTCTCGCTGCCGGAGAATGAGCCGGGTTCCTCCATCATGCCGGGCAAGGTGAACCCGACCCAGTGCGAGGCGATGACCCAGGTCTGTGTGCAGATCTTCGGCAACAATGCCGCGCTGACTTTCGCCGGCAGCCAGGGTCATTTCGAGCTGAACGTCTACAATCCCGTCATGGCCTACAATTTCCTTCCGTCCGTTCGGCTGATGGCGGATGCGGCCAACAGCTTCACCGAGCATTGCGTGGTGGGCATCGAGCCGCGCGAGGACAATATCAAGGCGGCCCTCGAGCGCTCCTTGATGCTGGTGACGGCGCTGGCCCCCAAGATCGGCTACGATGCGGCTGCCAAGATCGCCAAGACCGCGCACAAGAACGGCACGACGCTGCGTGAGGAAGCGGTCGGCGGCGGTTATGTGACGAACGAAGAGTTCGACGCCGTCGTGCGTCCCGAAAAGATGATCTCGCCGGGCTGATCGGGCTCCGGTGAGTGCTGAAGGCGGTTCAGGCCGTCTTCCGCCCGATGATGAAACGACCGGCTCCGAAGCGCGCATCGTTTGCGGTTTCGGAGCCGGAACCCCGGCGGACCCGCCGGTCTTGTCCCAAGGTCGCTCACCGGAAGGGCAGGGCGGTCGCACATGATGAGGGCCGTGATGTTGGGTCGTGAAGCTTCTAATCTGTCCCGCCGCTTCGCCCTTGCGCTGGTCGTCCTGTCCAGCTTGAGCCTCGCGGGATGCGGTGTGAACAATATACCGACCGAGGAAGAACGGGCCAAAGCCGCCTGGAGCGAAGTGCTGAACCAGTATCAGCGGCGGGCGGACCTTATTCCCAACCTCGTCGAGACTGTGAAGGGCTACGCCCAGCAGGAAAAGGATGTTCTGACCCAGGTGACCGAGGCGCGCGCCAAGGCGACGTCCATCCGGGTCGATGCGTCGACCGTGACCGATCCCGCCCAGTTCAAGCAATTCCAGGATGCGCAGTCGCAGCTCTCTGGCGCGCTCGGCCGTCTGATCGCGGTCGCCGAGGCCTATCCGGACCTGAAGTCCAACCAGAACTTCCTCGCGCTCCAATCCCAGATCGAGGGCACGGAGAACCGCATCTCAGTTGCGCGGCGCGACTATATTGAGGCAGTCCGCGTTTATAATACGGAGCTGCGCACCTTCCCCGGGGTGCTCTGGGCGTCCACCGTCTACCGCTCCGCCAAGCCGATGGAGACCTTCACCATTTCCGAGCAGCAGATGCAGGTGCCGAAGGTGAAGTTCTAAGGGGGAGCGGGTCCGTGAGCGGCCAGAGGGCTTCACAATCCGGTCTGATGCGCCGCTGCGCCCCTGCGGTGCTGCTTTTGCTCTTTGTCGTCCTCCGCGGATCGCCCGCTTTGAGCGAGCTGTCCTTTCCGCCATTGAGCGGGCGGGTGGTGGATGCGGCCCATGTCCTCAACTGGAACACGCTGGTCGCGCTCGACCGAAAGCTGGCCGCGCAGGAGGCGAAAGCCAGCGATCAGTTCGTGGTCGCAACGGTGCCGTCCCTACAGGGCACCTCCATCGAGGATTACGCGAACCGTCTGTTCCGATTCTGGAAGCTCGGGCAGGCCAAACAGAATAACGGCGTCCTGCTTTTGGTTGCGCCGACCGAACGCAAGGTTCGGATCGAAGTGGGCTATGGCCTCGAAGGCATCCTGACCGACGCTGTGGCGAGCACGATCATCCGCAACGCCATCGTCCC
>JASBUY010000264.1 GCA_030147645.1 Aquabacter sp.
GCCCTGCCCCCCGACGCCGAGATGGAACGCGCTCTCGCCGCCGCGCAGCAGGGTGATTACGCGACCGCTCTCGATGTCTGGGAACGCCTGGGCCGCGCGGGACATGCACGGGCGCAGAACAATATCGGCGCGTGCTTCGCGGAGGGGTTGGGTGGCCTGGATCGCGATCCCGCCCTCGCCGAGCGCTGGCTCTCGCTCTCCGCCGCCGGGGGAGACCCCGTGGGGCAGCGCAATCTTGCGGCCCTCTATTTCAAGGGCGAAGGCGTGGCGCAGGATTACCGCCGGGCCGCCGAGCTTTATCGCGCCGCCGCCGAGCAGGGTGATGGACCGGCGCAGGACATGCTGAGCTGGATGCTGCTAGAAGGCGAGGTCATCGCACCCGACCTCGCCGAAGCGCGCAGATGGGCCGAGAGCGCGGCCGAGCAGCAGATCGCTTCGGCCATGACGCGCCTTGGCATGCTCTATCACAATGCCCTCGGCGTGGAGCGCGATCCCGTCGAGGCGGCGCGCTGGTGGCGCTCCGGTGCCGAACGGGGCGATGCTGACGGGCAGGCCATGCTGGGCGCTGCCTATCATCTCGGGGCGGGCGTCCCGCGCGATCCCTTGGCGGCCTATGAATGGCTGCTGCGCGGCCATGAGGGCGGCAGTTCCCTCGCCGCCCCCTTCCTCGAAGTGGCGCGTGCTGCGCTCGCGCCAGAGCAGGCAACATCCGTGGCTCACCGCGCCCGTGACGCCTTGCCGGGAGCCGCCTCGTGATCATTGGAACGGCGGGCCATATCGACCACGGCAAGACCTCCCTGGTCCGCGCGCTGACCGGCATCGACACGGACCGGCTGAAGGAAGAAAAAGCCCGCGGAATTTCCATCGATCTCGGCTTCGCCTATCTGCCCCTTGGCACGCAGGAGACGCTCGGCTTCATCGACGTTCCGGGCCATGAAAAGTTCGTCCACACCATGCTCGCGGGGGCGAGCGGCATCGATTACGCGCTGCTTGTGGTGGCCGCCGACGACGGTGTGATGCCCCAGACCCGCGAGCATGTGGCCATCCTCCATCTGCTGGGCCTGTCGCAGGGCGTTGTTGCGCTGACCAAGGCCGATCTCGTGGACGAGGCGCGCATCGCGGAGGTCGAGGGGGAGATTGCAGGCGTTCTTGCCGGAACGGGGCTTGAGGGCGCACCGATCCTGGCCGTCTCAAGCGCGACGGGCCGTGGCGTCGCTGCCTTGCGGGACAGGCTGGCTCAAGCCGCGCAGGCGGCCCGCGTGCGGCCGGAGGCGCAGCGCTTCCGGTTGGCAGTCGATCGCTCCTTCACCCTTGCCGGCGCGGGCACCGTTGTCACAGGCACGGTCATTTCGGGACGAATCCAGGCGGACGAGCGGGTACGTATCAGCCCCTCGGGCTTGGACGCCCGCGTGCGCTCCATCCGCGCTCAGGACACGCCCGCGACTCAAGGCAGGGCGGGTGACAGGTGTGGGCTCAATCTCGCCGGCCCGGGCATCTCCAAGGAGGCGATTGCCCGTGGCGACGTCGTCCTCGATCCCAGCCTGCACGCGCCGACCGACCGGATCGATGCCAGTCTGACCTTGCTCGCGAGCGAGCAGAAAGCGGTTTCCCAATGGCTCCCGGTGCGCCTTCACACGGGAGCGCGCGATGTCGCGGCGCGGATTGTTCTTCTGGGAGATCCGATCGCGCCGGGCGAGACGGGCTTTGTTCAATTGGTGCTGGAGGCGCCCATCGCCGTCGCCGCTGGTGATCGGTTCGTCGTGCGCGACACATCCGCCCAGCGCACGATTGGCGGAGGCAGGCTGCTGGATCTGCGCCCGCCCGCCCGCAAAAGACGCACGCCGGAGCGTATCGCCCAGTTGCGCGCGCACGCTTTGCCCGATCCGCAGGCCGCCGTCGCCGCGCTGCTCGACACCTCGCCATTCGTGCTGGACTTGACGGCCTTTTGCAGGGATCGGGCCTTGCCCGCCGACATGCCGATGTCGCTGGTTGCGGATCTCGGACTTATTCCTCTGGCGTCCGGGGACAGCCTGCAGGTGATGAGCGCCAGTCTCTGGGAGGCGTTCCGCGCCGGCCTCCTGGAGCGCCTGGACGGGTTTCATCAAGACAATCCCGACCTGCCCGGCATCGGCAGCGAGCGACTACGCCTTCAGCTCCAGCCGCGTCTGCCTGTGCCGGTCTTCTCTGCTGCCCTGTCCGTCTTGGCGCACGCCGGCCTGATTTCGCGCGAGGGCGCCTGGATCCGCCGTGCCGGCTTCGAGGTGCGGCTGACTGCTGAGGACGAGCGCTTGTGGGCCCGCGCACGGACGCTCATTTCGGATGCGGAGCGCTTCCGTCCCCCGCGCGTACGTGACCTTGCCGGACTATTGGGCGAGCCTGAGGGCGACATTCGGCGGATGCTGAAGCTGCTCAGCCGGCTGGGGCGCGTGGACGAGGTTGCCCACGACCACTTTTTTCTCCGCGCGACCGTCGCGGAAATGGTCGCCATCCTTCAAAGGCTCGACGCCGTCCATGCGGGCGCTTTCACCGCAGCGCAGTTCCGCGACGAAGTGGAGAATGGCCGCAAGGTCGCGATCCAGATCCTCGAGTTTTTCGACCGACACGGGGTGACCCTTCGCAAGGGAGATTTGCGCCGGACCAACCCGCACCGGCTGGACCTGTTTCGTCCGGTGTCGGATGATGTGCCGGCACAGGAGGGTGCTGCGCGAGGGCCGCGTCCCTCGGGCGATGGAAGAGAAGCGTCCCTGGTGGGGCGTCCGGACTTCAAATCCGGGAGGGGCCGCGAGCCGGTCCTTGGTGGGTTCGACTCCCACTCTCTTCCGCCAAATTCCTTTGCGCCAAATCCAGTCGCGCCAAATCCTGCGGCGGCAAAGCAGCCCGCGCCCGATGCGCGCCCCCTCAGCTACGGGAAGGGACGATGAGCCCCGAGACCGACCTCCCCGCCCCCGGCACCGAACCCGTGCCCGATCCTGCCATCGAAGCGCGCGCCGCCGTGCTCG
>JASBUY010000052.1 GCA_030147645.1 Aquabacter sp.
CTCGCCGCCGTCGCCAAGACCGAGCTGACCGGCTCGCCGCTGGGCCAGACGGTGAAGCTCGATGCCTACGGCAATCCCATCTACGACGTGCATATCCGCAAGGTCGTGAAGAATGCGGACGGCAAGTTCTGGAACGCGCCCATCGCCAACTATCCGAGCGTGTCGCAGTTCTGGAAGTACGACCCCGTGACCTACATGAAGCAGCCGCCCTATTCGCGGGAGTTCCAGGGCATCAAGAAGGGCTGACGCCTCAAGCGCTCTCCTGTCTTCCAGTCCCCCTCTCCCGCCTGCGGGAGAGGGGCGTGCTCCGCAAGCGTGAATGGAACGCTCAGTGACCGACTTTCTCCAGCTCGACACCGTCACCGTCCAGTTCGGCGCCCTGCGCGCGGTGGACAGCGTGTCGATCCGCGTGCGCGAGGGCGAGCGACGGGCCATCATCGGCCCCAACGGCGCCGGCAAGACCACGCTCTTCAACGCCATCACCGGCGTGGTGCGCGCCACGTCGGGCCGGGTGCTGTTCGGCGGTGCCGACGTCACCCGCGCGCCGGTCCATGAGCGGGCGCGCCGGGGCATGAGCCGCACCTTCCAGATCACCAATCTCTTCCCCAACCTCACGGTGGCGGAGAATATGCGCCTCGCGCTCCGGGGCCTCTCGCCGCGCAAATTCTCCATGTTCGGATCGGGCGCGCCGGACGCCGAGGAGACGGAGCGCGCCGCCAAGGCCCTCGAAATCTCCCGCCTCCACGCCCGGCGCGACACCCTGGTGAAAGAGATGAGCTATGGCGAGCAGCGCCAGCTCGAAATGGCCATGGCGCTGGTGGCGCGGCCCAAGCTGCTGCTGCTGGACGAGCCCGCCGCCGGCCTCTCCCCGGCCGAGCGCGTCATCGTCTCCGACATCATCCGCGCGCTGCCGCGCGACCTCACCCTCGTTCTCATCGAGCACGACATGGATCTGGTGCTCTCCCTGGTGGACTATGTGACCGTGCTCAACAACGGCAAGCTGCTCGTCGAGGCGCCGCCCTCCGACATCCGCACCAACAAGGACGTCCAGGACGTCTATCTCGGCAAGGCGCGCCACGATGCTTGAGGTCAGCGACATCCATTCCTATTACGGCGACGCCCACGTTCTCCATGGCGCGAGCCTTCAGGTGGGCACCAGCGAAGTGGTGGCGCTGCTCGGCCGCAACGGCATGGGCAAGACGACGCTGATGCGCTCGGTCATGGGCGTCTCGCCGCCCGGCGTGCGCGCGGGCAGCATCTCCTTCAAGGGCGAGCCCATATTGGGGCTTGCGCCGCATCTGATCGCCCGGCGCGGGGTCGGCTATGTGCCGCAGGGCCGGCGGCTCTTTCCCTCGCTCACCGTCACCGAGCATCTCACCGTGCTCAAACCGGCGAGCGCCACCCATGGCTGGACCGTGGCCAAGGCGTTCGAATTCTTCCCCCGCCTCGGCGAGCGCCGGCACCATCGCGGCAACCAACTCTCGGGCGGCGAGCGGCAGATGCTGGCGGTGGCCCGCGCGCTGATGATCGACCCGGAACTGATCCTCATGGACGAGCCCTCCGAAGGGCTGGCGCCGGTCATGGTCCAGCACCTGGAAGGCATCATCGCGCAATTGAAGGCGGCGGGTCTCTCTATCCTGCTGGTGGAGCAAAATCTCTACAGCGCGCTCGCGGTGGCCGACCGGGTCTATATTCTGGAGACTGGCCAGGTGGTGCATCACGCCACCGCCGCAGAGATCAGCGCGGAGCCGGAGGCGCTGACGCGCTTCCTCGGCGTGCATTGAGGATATCCCCATGAGCGAAGACGAGGCCGCCGCGCGCCTGCACGGCGTGCAAGGTGTGAGCGTGGACGCGGCCGAGGCGAACGCTGCCCAAGCGGTGGCCCACGCCGCCGCCGCCAGCGTCGCCGCAGCAGCGGACCGGCTGCTGACCCTCGACGAGACGCCCTGGAGCTTCGACACGCTGCGCGCTCTCGCTGCGGCCAAGGGCACGGAGGACCGGAAATGAGCACGCCGCACGCGCTCCACGCCCTCGGCGTGGTCGAGGCGGCCGAGGCCGTCTCCTCCGGCGCGGTCTCGGCCGAGGCCCTCGCTTTGACCGCGCTGGAGCGGCTGGAGCTGATCGGTCCGCGCTTCAACGCCGTGGTGGCGCTCGACGCCGAGCGCGCGCTGGAGGCCGCCCGCGCGGTCGATCTGGCGCGGGCACGGGGCGATGCGCTCGGGCCGCTCGCGGGCGTGCCGCTCGCCCACAAGGATCTGTTCTATCGTGCCGGGCGGCCCTGCGCGGGCGGCTCCCTCATCCGCCGCGACTTCGTGCCGGATGTGACCGCGAGCGTGTTGGAGCGGCTGGACGCGGCGGGCGCGCTGGACCTCGGGCGGCTGCATCTGGCGGAATTCGCCCTCTCGCCCACCGGCTTCAATGCCCATGACGGCCATGGACGCAATCCCTGGAGCCTTGACCATTGTTCCGGCGGCTCCTCCTCAGGTTCGGGCGCGGCGGTGGCCGCGCGCCTCGTGAGCGCGGCGCTCGGCTCCGACACGGGCGGCTCCATCCGCCACCCGGCCGCCATGTGCGGCATCACAGGGCTGAAGCCCACCCATGGCCTCGTTCCCATGTTCGGCGCCATGCCCCTGTCCCCGAGCCTCGACACGCTCGGCCCACTTGCCCGCAGCGCGCGCGACATTGCCCGCCTGATGAGCGTGATCGCCGGGCCGGACCCGCGCGATGCCTCCACCGTCTCCGCGCCGGTGCGGGACTATGAAGCGGCGCTCAATGGCGATCTGGGCGGGCGCACCATCGCGGTTCCGCTCGGTTATTACCGCGACGCCGCCACGCCCGAAATCCTGGCGCTGCTGGACGAAAGCCTGCGTGTTCTGCGGGAGGCCGGCGCCCGCATCGTGGAGACGCGTGCGCCGGACATGGCGACGCTGAACGCCATGATGCAATTGGTCATGGGCGTGGAGGCGGCGACGCTGCACCGGCGCTGGCTGAAGGAACGGCCGCAGGATTACGGAGCGCAGGTGCGCGCCCGCATTTTGCCGGGCTTCTCCTATCCCGCCACCCGCTATGCCGAGGCGCTGATGCTGCGCGCCAAGCTCGCGCAGGACTGGATGGCGCATGCCATGGCCGGGGCCGACATGGTCCATATTCCGACCCTCGCGGTGCCCGTTCCCACCATCGCCGAGACCACGCAGGGCGATCCGGCGGATGTCGCGGCCGCCATCGGGCGTGTCACCCATTGCACGCGCGCCATCAATTATGTTGGCCTGCCGGCTTTGAGCCTCCCCTGCGGCTTTACCGGCAGTGGATTGCCTGCGGCCTTCCAACTGGTCGGGCGCCCATTTGGCGAGGACGTGCTGCTGCAGGCCGGCGAGGCGTATCAGCGCATCACCGACCACCATCTGCGCATTCCCCCAGCTTGTTGATGAAGCAGGCAGCAGCCTGCGGCTTTATTGGGCTCCACAGGATTTCGCCCGGGCTTTAGGCTGCACCTTTGCCGGACACCGTGCGCGGCTCCGCCCAAACTCCCTGCTACACTGACAGGGGCTTCGGGCGGAACCGGGCACGCTGCATCGGTGCGTTTGCGCGACGCCGGCCGCAGGCCCGCGTCGTTCGTTTCAGCGTGAGGGCATCATGAAGGTTGTCATCCTGGGGGCGGGCGTCATCGGCGTCACTCTCGCCTATTACCTCGCCGAGGACGGGCACGAGGTGGAGGTGGTGGACCGACAGAGCGGGCCGGCCCTGGAAACCAGCTTCGGCAATGCCGGCGAAGTCTCGCCGGGCTATTCGGCGCCCTGGGCCGGGCCGGGCCTGCCGCTGAAGGCCCTCAAGTGGCTGACCATGGAGCATGCCCCGCTTGTGGTGCGCTGGTCGCGCATGAATCCGGAGATGGCGCTGTGGGGGCTGAAGCTGCTGCGCAATTGCACCACCCACCGCTATGAGGTGAACAAGGGCCGCATGGTGCGCCTCGCGGAATATAGCCGCGACTGCCTGGAGGCGCTCCGCCAGAAGACAGGCGTGCAATATGACGCCCGCATGCAGGGCACACTGCAACTGTTCCGCACCCAGGAGCAGTTGGACCATATCCACGGCGATACCGACGTGCTCGACCGCTATGGGGTCCCCTATCAGGTGTTGGACCGCGAGGGCTGCATCGCGGTTGAGCCGGCGCTTGCGCGGGTCCGGGAGAAATTCGTGGGCGGGCTGCGCCTCGTCCATGACGAGACCGGCGACTGCTTCAAATTCACCAATGCCCTGTCCGAGATCGCGGCGGCGCGGGGCGTGCGCTTCACCTTCGGGCGCAGCATCCTGTCCATCGAGCAGGAGAAAGGCGCCATCTCCAGCGTCGTGACAGACGCTGGCCGGATCGTCGCGGACGCCTATGTGATGGCCCTCGGGTCCTATGCGCCGCGCTTCCTGCGCCCGCTCGGCATCCGCATCCCGGTCTATCCGGTGAAGGGCTACTCGCTGACCGTGCCCATCACCGACCCGGCCGGCGCCCCGGAATCCACCGTCATGGATGAGACCTTCAAGGTGGCCGTGACGCGGCTCGGCGACCGCATTCGCATCGGCGGCACGGCGGAACTCACCGGCTTCGATCTGACCCTCCACGAGGAGCGCCGCAAGACGCTGGAGCATGTGGTGGGCGACCTCTATCCAGACGGCGGCGACGGCAAGGCCGGAACCTTCTGGACCGGCCTGCGGCCCATGACGCCGGACGGAACGCCCGTGCTCGGCCCGACCCCGTTCGCGAATTTGCACTTGGCCTCCGGCCACGGCACGCTCGGCTGGACCATGGCTGCGGGTACCGGACGCTTGCTGTCCGACCTGATCTCGGGCCGCAAGCCGGAGATCGACACGGACGGCCTCACCCTCGCGCGTTACGGCTGAACGGCGGCCGCCCAGGGTCCAAACGGGGGCCGGGCGGCTCCGGGGGGACGGATTGCACCGACGGCTGCGGGGGAGAATTTAGGACCCCTCCTCGTCGCGGCTTGGCGCGGAGCGCATCAAGTCATTTTATGTAATAAAATAGTTTTCATCCGCATCTTGAAAACAGTTCAGCGCGACGAATAAATCGCTGTATTCGTTTTTCCGGATCGTCCCATGACGTTCGCATCCCGATTTCACCTGCACTTGATCCCCGCCCTCGCCTGTCTCGCATTTACGGGGCCCGCAATCGCGCAGGCGGCGGCGGACGTGCCGGCGCTGAACGAAACCCAATATGGCGCCTGGACCTTTTTTGCGCGCCCGGATCCCCAATCGAAGAAGACGGAATACACCATCTACAATTCCGCCCTGAAGACGGACACGGTCGCCTTGATGTTCCGGTGCAGCCCGGGCGGCCTGTGGGGCTTCATCTTCGACGGCGGCGAGCACAAGGCCGGCACGGCCTATAAGGTCAATTTCCGGTTTGACGGAAAATCGATCCAGTCAGTGGAAGGCGGCGGCGGGGCGCCCAACCCGGTCATCATGCTGCGGGTGGACGATGCGCTGATGAAAAATCTGGCGAAGGCACAGACCTTCTCCATTTCCGTAACGGGTCAGGGCCCCGCCAAGACCTATCAGTTCGAGAATACCGAGGCCCAGTCGGTGTTCCTTCTGTTCGCGCACAACTGCCAAGAGTAAGCGCAAAAAAATCGATAAATATGTGATAGGGATGATCCGCGCGCTCGGTCCGCGCGAATAAGAATCGGGTCACAGCAATTCGGACGATCGGGCGCTTGCGCCCGGTCTCGACCGCTCCCCCGCTGTCAGGGCGGCGGGGGAGCGGTCGTCAGCCGCGACGGCGCGGTGGGGTCGGCGGTGCCCCCTATTTGCGGCCCGTGGTGCGCACCGTTCCCCGGCTCACATGCTTCTCCGCCCCGCGGGCGAGCCGCACGAAGGGCACGCCGAGCAGCAGATAGACCGCCGCCACCAAGAGGCCGGTT
>JASBUY010000060.1 GCA_030147645.1 Aquabacter sp.
CTTCGCCGCCGGCGCCGAGGCCCAGCTCACGGGCAAGCTCGCGGTCTGCGCGGGAAGCTGCGGACCGGGCAATTTGCACCTCATCAACGGCCTGTTCGACTGCCACCGCACCCGCACCCCGGTGCTCGCCATCGCCGCCCATATCCCGAGCCCTGAAATCGGCTCCGGCTATTTCCAGGAGACCCACCCGGAGAGCCTGTTCCGGGAATGCTCCCATTATTGCGAGCTGGTCTCCAGCGCCGACCAGATGCCGCGCGTGCTGGAAATCGCCATGCGCACCGCCATCCAGAAGCAGGGCGTGGCGGTGATCGTGATCCCCGGCGACGTGGCGCTGCTCCCTGCAGTTGGCTCCACGGCCGGAACCTTCACCCCCATCGAACCGCCGGTGATCGTGCCGGAGGATGCTGAAATTCAGAAACTCGCCGCCATGCTGGACGGGGCGGAGCGCATCACGCTGCTGTGCGGCGCGGGCTGCGCCGGCGCCCATGACGAAGTGGTGGCGCTCGCGGGCGCGCTGAAGGCGCCCATCGTCCATTCCTTGCGCGGCAAGGAGCATGTGGAATTCGACAATCCCTATGATGTTGGGATGACCGGCTTCATCGGCTTCGCGTCCGGCTATCACGCCATGCGCGAGGCGGACCTGCTCCTGATGGTCGGGACCGACTTCCCCTATCGCCAATTCTATCCCACCGACGCCCGCGTGGCGCAGATCGATATCCGCGCGGAAAATCTCGGCCGCCGCACCTCGCGCCTCGATCTCGGCCTGGTCGGCGACGTGAAGCCGACACTCAAGAAGCTGCTGAGCGTCCTGAAGCCGCGCACCGACGCCCGCTTCCTCGAAGCCGCCCAGAAGCACTACACCACCTCGCGCAAGGACCTTGACGCCCTTGCCGTTCCGTCGGGGCCGAAGAAGCCCATCCACCCGCAATATCTTGCGAAAATGGTGGACGAGGTGGCAGCACAGGATGCGGTCTTCACCTGCGACGTCGGCGAGACCACGGTTTGGACCGCGCGCTATGTCAAGATGAACGGCAAGCGCGCGCTGCTCGGCTCGCTCATTCACGGCTCCATGGCCAACGCCATGCCCCAGGCCATCGGCGCGCAGGGCGCTTATCCCAACCGGCAGGTGGTGTCGCTCTCCGGGGATGGCGGCTTCACCATGCTGATGGGCGATATCGTCTCGCTGCGGCAATTGAACCTGCCGGTGAAGATCGTGGTCTTCAACAACGGCCTGCTCGGCTTTGTGGACATGGAGATGAAGGCGGCCGGCTTCCTGAATGTCGGCACCGACCTTCAGAATCCGGACTTCGCCGCCATGGCAAATGCCATCGGCATCCTCGGCATTCGCGTCGAGGATTCGGCGGATGTGAAGCCCGCTCTGGAGCGGGCCTTCGCCCATCCCGGCCCGGCCCTGGTGGACGTGGTGACCGACAAGATGGAACTGGTGATGCCGCCCGCCATTAAAGCGGAGCAGGCCATCGGCTTCTCGCTCTACGCCGCCCGCGCCATCATGAACGGGCGGGGCGACGAGCTGCTGGAACTCGCGAAGTCCAACCTCTTCCGTTGATCGGCGGACGAGGCGGCAGGCTGAAGGACCATGCGGATGCGTAGACGCCTCACCCTGGTCCTGTGCGCGCTTGCCGCGCTGATCGTGCTGGCCCCGCTCCTCGTGGGGCTGGCGATCACCCAATTGCCGGCGCTCGAAGGCCTGCGCAAGCAGGTGCTGGAGCGCGGCCTCAGCCTCTATTGGGGCGAGGCGGTGCGGGTTGGCGGCCCGATAGAGGTGCGGCTTTGGCCGCGGCTCGTCATCACCGCCAATGAGGTCTCCTCCACCACAGACGGCAGCGCGCCCGCGCGGGCCGAGCAATTGCGCATCCTCCTGGCGCGATTGGAACGCCTGCCGTTCCAGCCCCCGCTGTTCGCCGTTGGCGTGACGCGGGCGCATTTTCAGTTCGCCCTCGCCTCCCAGTCGAACGCCGCGCCCGGCTCGCTCCTGTCTTCGCCGGTGGCGTTCTTTTCCATTCTGCCGCGCCTGCGACTGGACGATGTGACCTTCGACGTCGCCGCGCCGGCGGATGGCTGGCAATTCATCCTGGAGGTGGACCACGTTCTCAGCCGCCTGCGCGACGGCGTCGAATATCTGGAGGCCAATGCGCGCCTCAACGCGCGTCCCATCGCCTTCAAGTTCCAGTTCGACCGGGAGCCACAGCCCGGAGCGCCCCTGCATCTGCCCTATGGCGCGGTGCTCTCGCTCACGTCCGGGGCCGCCTCGGTCCAGATGACGACCCGCTCGGCCAAGGCGACCTTTGACGATGAATTGATCCTGGATACGGAGGCCAACACCTCCTCCATCGCCGATCTGCTCTCCATCGCGGGCATCGC
>JASBUY010000073.1 GCA_030147645.1 Aquabacter sp.
CATCCTTCTGCCCCTGCCCGCTTTGGCCACCGGAGCGGCCGGTCACCCGGGCGGCGGAGGAGAGGCCTTGGGACTCCACTTCAAATCCACTCATCGCGGACCTCCCTTCAATGACGCATCCGCCTGGGCGAGCGCCGCGCGGGCCTTTTCGAGCACCGGAAGCATTTCATCCTTGGTCAGCGGGCCGGCAGGCTCCGGCGGCCGCGCGGGCGCGCGGGACGCGCCCGGTGCGCTCGGCGACGGTGCGGGCGCGAGCGCCGCATTTTCCGTGGCGCGCTTCACATTCTCGGCGGCGGCGGAGGCGGCATCCAGCAGCGCCGCGTCTGACGGGGCAAGCAGGCCGCGATCCACCGACTTCAATTCGTTCAGCGCCTCGCCATAGGTGTCGGCGGAGGGCGCGAGCGAGGCGCCGCGATAGAGCTTCGCCCGCTCGGCTTCGGCGGTGCCGCCCTCGGTGGTGGAGAGCGCCCGCTCCGCCGCGAAATTGGCGGTGGAGGTGCGCCCCTGCACCACGGCGGCACGGGCCAGGGTCAATTCCATGTCGCGCCGGCTTTCCGGCTCCAGCATTTCGAGAATCTGCTCGAGGCGCGCCAATTGCTGGGGATCATTGCCGAAGCCGAGACGCGAGAGCGAGGCCGCGAAACGCTGGCGGAAATTGCCGGCATAGACGGAGTTGCGGAAGCGGAAGAGATATTGGCGCGAAAGGGACTCGAACTGGGCCAGGTCGCCCGCCTGCGCCGCCACCAGAACCGCACGGCGCAGCGCCGCTTCCTCCACCAGCGTTCCCGGCGCCAGCACACGCGCCACGGCGAGGAGTTCGGCCGACTTGCCCGGGTCCTTGCGCAGATGGAGCGCGGCCTGGGCCAGCGCCACCTGCCCGCCGAGGCTCGGGGGAAGGGCGCGCGCGTCGATATCCTTCAACTGGCGCAGCGCCTCGTCCTCACGCCCTTCGAGATAAGCGAGCGTGCCGCGCAGCAGGCGTGGGTCGATGGCGGGACCGGGTTGGGTGTCCATGATCCGGCGCAGCACGGCGGGATTGCCGCCGCTAAGGAAGTAGGTCACCGCCGCGCGGGCATTGTGGGGATCTTCCCAGATGGACGGGTCGGCGGCGGCAAACTCCTGTTCGATACGCAGGATCAGGTCGCGCTGGGCGTTCACGGCATTGGTCGAGCCCTGGGCCATGCTGTCCTGCACGCGCCGCAGCGCGCGCACCAGATCCTGCGGCCAGAGCGGGGCGCGGCGGCTGCCGGGCGAATCCTCCACCGCGCCGAGCGGAGCCTGCGCGGCGGCGGACGCAGCCGGAGCCGCAGACGGAGCCGGAGCCGGCGCGGCGGCAGACGGCGGAGCGGACACGACCGGCGCGGCCACCGGGCGCGCGCTCGCGGCCGCGGGCGGCGGCATGGCGGGCGCGGACGGCGCGGCCGGCGCTGAGGCGGCGGCCGGGGCCGCGGGGGGTGTTCCCCGCGGCGTCACGGGCGGCAGCACCGGCAGATCGGGCGCGGCTACACCGACAGCGACGGGCGGGGCGGCCGGCACCGCCGCGGGGACGGCAGCGGGAGGATTGGACGGCGGCGCGGCGCTCGCGGAGGGCATCTGCGGCGCGGCGGCGGCACCGGCGGGTGCCGCCTGAGGCGCGAGCGCTTGGGCAGCCGGCGCCTGCACGACGGGAGCGGGGGCGACGGGAGGGGGGGCGACGGGCGCCGCCGCGGCCGTGCCCGAAGGCGCGGCCGGCGCGGCCGGCACCGCTTCGGTCTTCACATCTGCCTGGGGGGCCTCGGGCTTTGGGGCGTCCGTCTTGGCAGCGTCCGTCTTGGCCGCGTCCGGTTTAGGGGCGTCCGGTTTAGGGGCGTCGGGCTTCGCGGCTTCTGCGGGGGGCGCGTCGGGCCTCGGGGTCGGGCGCGCAGGCACGCCGGGCTCGGCGGTCGCAACGACGGTGGGGCGCGCAACCGGAATGTCGATCTGCGCCGCCGAGGCGGGGCCAAGGGGCGAGAAGGCGGCCAGGGCCGTCAGCGAGGCCGGGGTCAGGATGCCGTCCGCCAGCGAAAGCAGAGAGAGGATGGACGAGCCGCCCCCCTCGCTCTTGACGCCGGCGCTCGCACCGGCGGGGGCTTCGGGGGCGGGCACGGGGTCGGCGGCGGTCTGGACGGGTCCCGGAGCGGCCGGCGCCTCGGCGGCCGAAGGCGGGACATCCGCGGCTTCGGCGATGACGGGGCTCTGCGTCTCGCTCGGACCGTCCACGACCTCGGGTTCGGCGGGGACGGCGGCGAAATTGGTGGGCGGCGGCAGCGCGCCGGCGCTCGCACCCGGCGCATCGGCGGGACGCGGGCGGGGCACCGGAACGGACGCCGTCTGGGCGGGCGCGGTCTGGGCGGGCGCGGCCTGCACCGCCGGCGCTTGCACGGCGGGGGCCTGGACGGATGAGGGCTGTGCCGCCGGGCGGGGCGCGCGCGGCGTCGCCGGAGCGGGGGTGTCGGTGGTCGTCGCCGTGGCGGTGGGCGCGGCGCCCCTGCGGCGCATGCCGCCCCACGGGTCCTCGCCGGCCTGCTGCGCGCGGGCCGGCGCCTGCGCAAGCAGGAGCGCGATCGCGAGTGCGCTGAGACCGAGCCGCCGCATCACTTGGAGGGATCCTTCAGCAGGATTTCGATGCGCCGGTTTTCCGGCGCATTGGGATCGGCCGTATTCTTGAGGCTACGGTCGGCGAAACCTTCGATCTTTGCGACGCGCTTCTCGTCCAGCCCGCCGCGGGCGAGCATGTAATAAGTGATGTGGGCGCGGGCCATGGAGAGGCGCCAATTGTCATAGGTGTCGGAGCGGAACGGCCGGCCATCGGTGAAGCCGCGCACCACCACTTCGCCGGGCCGGCCGGCGAGGATCTGGCCGACCCGCTCCATCACGCGCACCAGGCGCCCGTCGGGCACGGCCGAGCCGACATTGAACATGGAGAAATTGGTGTCGTCCGTGAGGTCGATGAGCAGGCCTTCCTTGGTGGCGCGCACCTCAACATGGGGCGCCCCCAGGGTGCCCATGGTGGCGCGCACCGCCTCGGTGATCTGGGTCTGCACCGCCTGGGCCTGCGCCTGCGCCGCGGCCTGAGCCTGCTGGGCCTGCGCCTGCTGAGCCTGAGCCTGAGCCTGGGCGGCGGTCTGGCCCGGTGCGCGCGCGGGCGCGGCAGGAGCCGCTGCCGCCTGAGCCGGGGCCGCCTGGGGCGACGCGGCTTGCGACGACGCGGCTTGGGACGACGTGGATTGGGCGGGCCCCGCCTGGACCGCTGCTTGAGCCTGGAGGGGTTGTGCTTGCGCGGCCTGCGTCTGTGGTGCTGCGCCCGTGGCCGGCTTGCCGGGAGCAGGACCGTCCGGACGCGCAGCCGCCGCGTCGGGCTGGGTGCCATTCGGCGGATGGATGGCATTCTGCCGATTGCCGCGCGCGTCGGTCGCCGGCTTGGTGGCAGAGGCAAGTTGCCAATAGACCGGGTCGAACGGGTCGCGATGGACTTCGCCCTTGCCGCTGGCGTCGGAGGCGAGTTCGCCCACCGGCACATCGGCCGAGGTGGGGGTCGTCGGCTCATATTCCGCCGCGATCTGCGCGAGGGTCGCGTAGGGGTCCTGGAACAGCGCCTTCTCGCGCGCGCCCTGCTGGAGGTCCTCCCCCTGCCCGTAGCGCGGCCCGACCGTGTTCTTCAGCGCGGAATGCTGGTCGCCATCCTCCGATGTGCCTTCGTCCTTAATCTCTTTGGGGTCTCCGAGGCCTTTGCGTGGCGCGGCATTGTCGGCGAGGTTGACCGGGTTGAAATAGTTGGCGATCGCCTTACGCACGTCCTGGTCGGTAACGTTGATCAGCCACATGATCAGGAAGAAGGCCATCATCGCCGTCATGAAGTCGGCGTGGGCCACCTTCCAGGCGCTGGAATGGGACTCGTGCTCGTCCTCTTCGTGACGCTTGATGATGATGAGCTCGTGATCGGACATTGCGGCTCACGCCTCGCTCTGGCCGAGGCGCTCGGCCCAGGCCTTGATTTGGGTTTCCAGAACGGTCTCGCCCGCCACCACGCACACATCAACGCCGGGGCCGGCCTCGAACACGCAGGCCGGCGGGTCGCCGAGCCGCGCCTTCAGGCGCTCCAGCAGGTCGGCGGGGCCGGCGATCTTGAGCACCGGGCGATCCTCGCGCGCGAGCCTCGGGCCCATCAGCGCGGCGAGGTCATCGAGCGCCTGTCGGGCGATTTCCACCCGCAGGAACGGCAGGAGGATGGGCGCGATGGCGCCCGCGAGGCGGGTCTCCATCTGCGCAAGACCTTCGGCGAGGGCGATGGCGAGACGCTCCGCCTCGGCCTCGCTCCATTCGGCGCGGGCCGCAGCGAGGCGCTCCGCATAACGCTGTTCGGCGGCTTCCGCCTCTTGTTGGGCCACGGCACGGGCCGCCGCCTCGCCCGCCGCGCGCCCCCGCGCCTCGGCGGCGCGGGTGATCTCGGCGATGTCGAGTTCGGGCTCAGCCGGCTTCGGCGGGGCGGCCTCGCCTTCGGGTGTCACGGCCCGGAAGAAGGTGTCCGTGACCTTCTTCGGCTTCTTGGGGGAGAAATCGGGGAGATGGCGGACGATCGCGTTCATGAGGCCCGCGCCTCCTGGCCCTGGCGCAGCCATTGCCGCAGGATCGCCGCAGCCTGCTCTTCGTCATATTCGACGATCTGCTCCAGCTTCTTCTGGGGCGAGCGGTTGAGGCGGCTGGTGAGGTCTTCGATGAGGTTGACCGGCGGCTGGTTGGCGGCGGTGAGCGGAAGGCCGCCGGCGAGCGCGGCCGCCTCGGCGAGCTCCGCCTCGCCCTGGGGAGAGGCCAGCATGGCGGCTTCGATGGCCTCCACGTCGGTCTCGGGCCGGGCGATGAGGGCGCGCACCGCGGGGCGCAGGCCGAACCAGATGAGCAGCGCGGCGACCACCAGGATGGTGAGGGCGTTAACCAGCGTGCCGGCCTGGCGGAGCAGAAGCTCGGTCCAGCTCAGCGGCGGGATCGGCTCCATGGAATGGCCGCCGTCCGCAAACATGGTGGCGACCACCTTCATCTTGTCGCCGCGATCCTTGTCATACCCGGCGGCCGAGGCGGCGAGCTGCTCGATCTCGTAGATCTGGGTCTCGATCGGCACCACGTCCGAGCCCTTGCCGGCATTGGCGGCGAGGCGGTCGCGATTGACCAGGATGGCGATGGACAGATTCTTCAGGCGGAAGGCGTCGCTGACCGTCTGCACCGTGCGGGTGGAAATCTCGTAATTGGTGAGTTCCTCGCGCCGGTCGTTCTGCTCGTTGGAATCGGTGCCCCCGGCCTGATTGGCATTGGCCTGCTGCTGGGGGATGTTCTGCTGCACGCCCACCGGCGGCTGCTGGGACTTGTTCTGCGACAATTCCTTTTCGCGCACCGTGCGGATCGAGCGCTCGGTCTTGGACGCCGGGTCATAGACCACTTCGTTGGAGGTGGTCTTGTCGGTGTCGAGCAGCGCGGTGACGCTGATCTCGAAATTGCCGATGCCGAGATAGGGGGTGAGCGTGCGGCGGATCTTCTCTTCCGTCTCGCGCGCCATCTGCTGCTGGAGCAGCGCCTTCTTGCCCGAGGGGGCATTTTCCGAGGATTCGCCGGAGGTGAGCACCGCGCCCTCGGTGTTGAGCACGGTCACGGCGTCGAGCTTCATGCCGGGAATGGCGGCGGCGACCAGATGGCGGATGGCCTGGGCGGCGGAGGTGTCCTCCGCATTCTCCGTGCGCACCACCACCGAGGCGGTGGCCTGCTGGGCATCGCGGCGGAAGGAGGAGCGGTCCGGCAGCACGATATGGACGCGCGCGGCCTTGA
>JASBUY010000106.1 GCA_030147645.1 Aquabacter sp.
CGGACCGGTGTTCCTGTCCCTGCCGCTGGACGACTGGGACAAACCCTGCGCCGGCCCCGCCGTGGTGCGCACACTGGGCCATCGCGTCGCCCCGGATCTCGACCGACTGAAGGAATTCGCCAAACTGCTGTCCGAGGCGAAGGCGCCGGCGCTGATCTTCGGTGCGGCGATCGACCGGGGCAACGGCTGGGCCGACGCGGTGGCGCTGGCGGAAAAGCTCAACGCCACCGTGTTCGCGGCCCCCGCCAGCGAGCGAGCGCCGTTCCCCGAGGACCACCCGCTCTATGTGGGCGGGCTGCCGTTCGCCACGGGGCCGCTCTCCGAGCGCCTGACGGGCCATGACGTGGCCATCGTCATCGGCGCGCCGGTGTTCCGCTATTATCCCTATGTGCCCGGTCCGTACCTGCCCGAGGGCCTGCGCCTCCTGCACATTTCCGACGATCCCGCCGAGACCGCCCGCGCGCCTGTGGGCGACAGCCTGGTCGCGGACGCGGTGCTCGCGACCCGTGCCTTGGTCGAGATGGTGACGCCCTGCGCGCCCAGGGCCATGCCGGCGCCGGTGCCGCACCGCATGGCGCCCCATCCCGCCTGCCATCCCCATGACCCGCCCGGCGGTAAGGACGGCGTGCCCACTGCCGCCGACGTGTTCGCGGCGCTGGCGCAGGTGCGGCCGGACCATTGCGTGATCGTTGAGGAATCCCCCTCAAACCTCGCCGATCTGCACCGCTGGTGGCCCATCACCGAGCCGCAGACCTTCTTTACCTTCGCCAGTGGCGGCCTCGGCTGGGATCTGCCTGCCTCGGTGGGCATCGCCCTCGGCGAGCGGGACACGGGCCGCAACCGGCCGGTGCTCATGGTGGTGGGCGACGGCTCCTTCCAATATTCGGTGCAGAGCCTCTACACGGCGGCGCAGTGCAAGCTGCCCATCGTTTTCATTGTGCTGCGCAATGGGCAATACGGCATCCTGAAATCGTTCGCGGTGCTGGAGGAGACCCCCGGCGTGCCGGGCCTCGACATTCCCGACATCGACATCGTGGCCCTCGCCAAGGGCTATGGCTGCGCGGCGGAGCGCATCAGCGACCTCGACGTCCTGAAGGCCACGGTGAAGGCCGCCTTCACCGCCGATGGCCCGACCGTGATCGAGGTGCCCATCACGGCGGATGTGCCCCCGCTCCTGTAAGCGGCGGTCACGGATCGACCAAAGTCTGGTACGACTTCTGCCCCCGGCGGGGCCCCTCGCCGGGCGGCGCTCGTTGGGGCCGCGCCATTTGCGGAGGAGTGCCATGGACTATGTGAAGCTCGGCCGAACCGGCCTTGAGGTGTCCCGCCTGTGCCTCGGCTGCATGAGCTTCGGCGAGCCGGAGCGTGGCTCCCATGCCTGGACGCTGCCCGAGACCGAGAGCCGCCCGCTGATCCGCATGGCCCTCGATCTCGGCATCAATTTCTTCGACACAGCCAATATGTATTCGGACGGGTCGAGCGAGGAGATTGTCGGGCGCGCGCTCAAGGATTTCGCGCGGCGCGAGGAGATCGTCATTGCCACAAAGGTCTATCATCGCGTGCGCCCCGGCCCCAACGGCGCGGGGCTGTCGCGAAAGGCGATCCTGTCCGAGGTGGATGCCAGCCTGAGGCGGCTCGGCACCGATTATATCGACCTCTACCAGATCCACCGCTTCGATCACGCCACCCCCCTGGAAGAAACGCTGGAAGCGCTGAACGACGTGGTGCGCGCCGGCAAGGTCCGCTATCTCGGCGCCTCCTCCATGGCCGCTTGGCAGTTCATGAAGGCGCTCGGAATCAGCGAGCGCAAGGGCTGGGCGCGCTTCGTCTCCATGCAGAATTACGTGAACCTGCTCTATCGCGAGGAGGAGCGGGAGATGCTGCCGCTCTGCCGCGCGGAAGGCGTCGGCGTCATTCCCTGGAGCCCGCTCGCCCGCGGCCGGCTCACCCGCGACTGGGATGAGGTCACGGCCCGCTCAGAGACCGACGAAGTGGCTCGCCGCCTCTATGGCGTGACGGCGGAGGCTGACCGCAAAGTGGTGGAGGCGGTCGCGGAGATCGCCGCCGCGCGGGGGCTGCCGCGCGCGCAGGTGGCGCTGGCCTGGGTGCTGCGCACGCCGGGCATCACGGCGCCGATCGTGGGGGCGACCCGCCCCGGTCATCTGGAGGATGCGGTGGCCGCCCTCTCCGTGACACTTTCGCAGGAGGAAGTGGCGGCGCTCGAAGCTCCCTATGTCCCCCATCCCGTGCTCGGATATTCGTGAAAGCATGATGCCCATCACCCGCCGCCTCCTTCTCGCTGCTGGTCCGGCTGGCGCCGCTCTGCTCCTCGCCGGTCCTCTGCGCGCGCAGGAGACCTTCGCCGCCATCGAGGCGCGCACCGGGGGGCGGCTCGGCGTCGCCATCCTCGATGCCAGCGGCGCACCGCGCGCCCTCCATCGCGCCGAGGAACGCTTTCCCATGTGCAGCACCTTCAAGCTGCTGCTGGCGGCCTGCGTGCTCAGAAGGGTGGATGAGGGGCGCGAGCGGCTCGACCGCAGGATCGACTATGCCAAGGCAGACCTCGTGACCTATTCGCCGGTCACCGCGCCCCAGGCGGGGCAGGGGATGAGCGTCGGAGATCTGTGCGCCGCCACCGTGACGCTCAGCGACAATACGGCCGCGAACCTGCTGCTGGCGACCCTCGGCGGTCCCGAGGGGTTTACGGCGATGCTGCGCGCCATGGGCGACCCCACCACCCGGCTAGACCGCTGGGAAACCGCACTCAACAGCGCCGAGCCGGGCGATCCGCGCGATACCACCACGCCGCTCGCCATGGCGCGCGACATCCGCGCGCTGGTCGCCGGCCCGTTGCTCACGCCGGCGTCGCGTGCGCTGCTGGCGGCGTGGCTGGTGGGCTGCAAGACCGGCGACAAGCGCCTGCGCGCCGGCCTGCCGGGCTGGCAGGTGGGCGAGAAGACCGGGACGGGCGACAACGGCACGGTGAATGATGTGGGCTTCGCCCGCCCGCCCGGCGCCAGCCCGGACACAGCGCCCCTCATCCTGTGCGCCTATCTCACCCAGTCGCGGCTCGATACGGCCGGGAGCGAGGCCGCGCTTGCCGCGGTCGCGCGGCTCGCGGCCTGACGGGTCAATTGCGGCACAAAATCGAACGCGGCGCGCAAAACCCGTGGAACCGGCGGCTTAACGGCGGGTTTACCCTGTCGAGTGCGCACGATGCGCAAGACACTTCAAGGAGCACGCCGTCATGGGTTCGATCTCTCGGGAAGTCGCCGCCGCCTCCGTCCGCATTGTCATCGGCACGACCGAGCGTGAAGTGCGCTCGCTGAAGGAGGCCAAGGGCTTCCTGAAGGAACACCGGGCCGGCGCCCTCGCCGAATTCATCCTCGCCGATATCGATCCCAAGGCCCCCGGTGCGCTGGTCGCCTTCGGCCGGAAACTGGAGATGATGCGCGCGGCGCTCTGATCCCATTCGCATTCTTGTTTCAAAAGGCCGGGCCGCGCGCCCGGCCTTTTTGCGTCACATCAGGGCGGCGCATTGAGCGCCGAGAAGGGCGGCGAGGAACAGGCTGCCATCGTGGAGCGCCAGGGCGAGGCGGCTCTGATTGCCCCGTTCGCGCAGCCAGCCCGTTGCCCCTATGGTTGTCGCAGACCAGCCGATCCCCGAGAGCACGAGCGACAGGGCCGTCACTTCCGGCTGCTCGCTCAGCAGGCCGAACAGCAGAGCCAATGCGCACACCGCCAGCCCACGCGCCGCGATGCCCTGCACCGACATCCGGCTGGCGAGCCAGATGAGCGGCACGGCCGGCGCATACATGGCGAACACATGCAGGGCGATGAAGCCGAACACCGCGCCTTCGCCGACCCCGCATTCCACGAGCTTCAGCGGCGATCCGCCCATGAGAAAGGCCATGGAGAACCAGGCTGCCGCGGC
>JASBUY010000144.1 GCA_030147645.1 Aquabacter sp.
GAAAATTGAACGGCGTGATGCCAACACACACGCCCACCGGGTGGCGCATGGAAAACGTGTCGATGCCCCGGCCCACTTGATCGGAGAACTCGCCCTTCAGCAGGTGCGGGATGCCGCAGGCAAATTCCACCACCTCGATGCCGCGCACCAATTCGCCCTTCGCATCGTCGAAGGTCTTCCCGTGCTCGCGGGTGATCAGGGCCGCGAGTTCGTCCATGTGGCGTTCGAGCAGGTCCTTGAACTTGAACATGACGCGGGCGCGTGTCGGCGCCGGGAGCGCGGCCCAGGCCGGAAAGGCGGCGGCGGCGGCACTGACGGCCTGGTCCACCAGGGCCGCATCCGCCAGCAGCACCGAGCCGATCTGATCGCCCGTGGCCGGATTGAAGGTCGGGGCGTGCGCGCCGCCGGGCGTGGCGACGGGCGCGCCGGAGATGTAATGGCCGATGGTCCGCATGGGGCTCTCTCCTGAAGGGTTCCGGCACAAAAGCTCTGGCACTCGCGCGCATCAACGCCTAGGAAAGATCATTCATTCTGCGGAAATAGGCGTGCCATGAATTGGGACCATGCCCGCATCTTTCTCGCGGTGGCGCGCGCCGGACAGATCCTGCAAGCCGCCCAGCGCCTCCATCTCGACCATGCCACCGTGACGCGGCGGCTCAATGCGCTGGAGGCCGATCTCGGCGCCAAGGTGTTCGAGCGCCGGCCCACCGGCTGCACCCTGACCACGGTCGGTGAACGCTTCCTGCCCATGGCCGAGCGGGTGGAGAGCGAAATGCTCAAAGCCCAGTCCGCCCTCGGCGGCAGCGATCTCAAGCTGGAGGGGACGGTCCGCATCGGCGCGCCGGATGCGTTCGGCACCTATTTCCTCGCCCCCCGCCTCGCCCGGCTGGCGGGCCAGCATCCCGACCTCGTGCTGCAGCTCGTTCCCCTGCCGCGTACCTTCTCGCTCTCCAAGCGCGAGGCCGATATCGCGGTGTTTCTGGAGCGCCCGCAGGAAGGACGGCTCTATGGCCGCAAGCTCACGGACTATTCGCTGAGCGTCTATGCCTCGCGGGCCTATCTCGCGGCCCATGGCCCGGTGCGCACGCGGGAGGATCTCGCCGCGCACACCCTCATCACCTATGTCCAGGACCTCGCTTACAGTCCCGGCCTCGATTACATGGACGCGCTGTCGGATGCGGCCGGCCGCCGCTTCGAGTGCGCCAGTGCGGTCGGCCAGCTGGAGGCCATTAAGGCGGGCGCCGGCATCGGCATCCTTCATGATTATGCCGCCGCCGCTTATCCCGAGCTTGTCCGCATTCTTCCCGATGTCCGGTTCGAACGCACCTATTGGCTGGTGGTGCATGCGGACATGCGCGATCTGCGGCGGATCGCGGAGACCGACCGTTTCATCGCGGGCGAGGTGCGGGCGAACCGCGCGCATTTCTCAAGGTAAGGGACCACCGGCCAGAGCGGCTTCCCTTGTGCAAGCCGCGTCGTCAGCAGGCGACGCGCTTGTTCGGAACGCATCCCGGGTGCAAGGCGTGCAGCGGGAGGCTTGTGGCGGGCGAAGGCCCGCGCCATCATCTTCGGCAATAAGGGCTCGGTATGAATCCGGCGGCGCCCGCAGCTAGAGCATGTGTCGATCAGCCTGCATCGCAGGCTGATTGGATAACGCATTCTCTATCAATGAGTGAGAGGGCGATTCGCCGATCAGATTCACTCAATCTGATCGGATCGCGCTCTGAGCGATCATAAAAGGACGGCCGCCGCACGGGCCGCCGATGGGAGCGATCATGGACATCACCGGCGAATATCGCATCGGCGCCCCGCGCGAGACGGTCTGGGCGGCCCTGCTGGACCCCGAGACGCTGCGCGCCTCCATTCCCGGCTGCAAGGAACTGGAGCGCACGGGCGACAACGCCTTTTCCGCCAAGGTGCAGCTCAAGGTGGGACCGGTGTCCGCCACTTTCACTGGCGCGGTCGAACTCCAGGACATCGTGGCCCCAGACAGCCTGCGGATCGTCGGCCAGGGCAATGGCGGCGTCGCGGGGTTCGCCAAGGGCGAGGCCAAGGTGACGCTCGCAGAAGACGGCGGCGAAACCATCCTCTCTTATGTGGCGGACGCCCAGATCGGCGGAAAGCTGGCTTCGCTGGGGGGACGGCTGATCCAGTCCACCGCGCGCAAACTCGCCGACCAATTCTTCTCCAGCTTCGCCTCTACCCTGGGGACGGAAGCCTCCGGCTCTGCCGAAACCGAACAGAGCGCCTGAGGCGTGGCGTGCGGCAGCGGGCCTCGATCAGGCTCGCTGATGGGAGCGGGCGGCGAAATCACGCTGTCGGCTCCGGAGGAGCCACGCCCATTGGCGCGGGCGCACGTTGCTCCTGCGCCCCTTCATGTGCCTGAATTGCCAGAAAAGGAGCAACTGCTCCGCCGCTGAACCAGCGAATGGTGTCCAGGAGAGGACAGGCAAATTGGATGGCACTCGGAGCCATTTGATATCACCCGGTGAACCCGTGTGGGTTCTGCAGGCCGAGCTGACCTCAGGCAGAAGTACCCCTCCGCAAGGCGGCCCTCGCCGGTGGATACCCATTATGGCGGCGTGACTTAATCAAAGTGCCCTCCGGCCAACACGGGGCGGTTCATCCTCCTGCGAGAGGACCATGGCGCGGACGGCTCTCAATAAATTGTATTTACCCGACCAAATTTTGCCATAGCCGGCCCCTCGCGCGCGGCCTTAAGACTTTGTGCGGGGGAGAAAAGGCAATGATTCACGAGAGCTTAGCTCCTTTCTCGCGGCACGGCACCTGCCTGTTGGCGAGCGTGGCCTTCCTGGTGTCCGGCGGGCCGGTTCTGGCGCAGGCCGTATTGCCGAGCGCGCCTTCGGTTGCAGCGGGGGCGGCGGTGGTCTCAGCCCCGACCGCCACCAGTGTGCTTGTCACCCAGTCCTCCCGCAACGCCATCATAAATTGGGGGGCCTTCTCCATCGGCGTGGGCCAGTCGGTGCGGTTCGAGAATGGCAGCGGCGCGACCCTCAATCGCGTCACCGGCCCCTTGCCCTCGCAGATCGATGGCAGCCTCAGCGCGTCGGGCAGCGTGTTCCTGGTGAATCCGAACGGTATCGTCATCGGGCCGACCGGGCAGATCGTGACAGGAGGCTCCTTCATCGCTTCCACCCATGACGTGCGCGACGCCGAATTCATGGCGGGCGGCGCCATGACCTTTCGGGGGACCAGCACGGCCTCGGTGATCAATTACGGCTCCATCGGCGCGCTCGGGGGCGATGTGGCCCTCATCGCCCGCAAGGTGGAGAATGCCGGCACCATCACCGCTCCGAACGGCACGGCGGCGTTGGCGGCGGGCTATGAGGTGCTGGTGCGCGACGGCGCACTCTCCGACGGCAAATTCGTGGTCAAGGTGGGCGGCGCGGACACCGAAGCCAAGACGCGGGGCGTGATCAAGGCGGCGGAAGTCGAGCTCAAGGCCAATGGCGGCAATGTCTATGCCCTCGCCGGCAATACGGCGAGCCTGACCAAGGCGACCGGCGTTGCCAACAGAGGCGGGCGCGTCTTCCTCACCGCCGGCAATGGCGGCACCGTTCGCGTTACGCAGACCGTCTCCGCGCGCAAGTCCGATGGGAATGGCGGCACGATCCGCGTCTCGGGCGGTAAGGCGATCCTGTCCGGCACGCTGGACACCAAGGGCAATACGAAAGAGGCATTCGGCGCAGGCGGGCGCATTGTCGTCACGGCGCGCGACATCGCGCTCGCCACAGGGGCGGTGCTGGATGCCTCGGGCGGCACGGGCGGTCTGGTCCTTGTGGGCGGCGACTATCAAGGCGGGCGGGACGCCGCGACGAAATATCTGGCGGAAGAAGTCGAGACCGCACAGACGGTGTCGGTGGCGTCCGGCGCGACCATCCGGGCGGACGGCATGGCCGGGGCGGGCGGACGGGTGGTCGTCTGGTCCGACGCCGCCACCGATTTCGCCGGCGCCATCAGCGCCCGGGGCACCAGCGCGGGCGGCGATGCGGAGGTCTCTGGCAAGGCGGTCCTGTCCTATAGAGGAACGGCGGATCTGACCGGCGCGCCGGGCCGCTTCGGCACACTCCTGCTGGACCCCTACAACCTCACCATTTCCAACGCCGCGAGCAGCGGCATGAACGGCTTTTCAGCGAACGCCGATGACAGCGTGCTGAATGCGGAAACGCTCGCCAGTGCGCTCGCCACCGCCAATGTGACCGTGACGACCGGCTCCGGCGGCAGCCAGGCGGGTGACATAACGGTCGCGGATCCGGTGACCTGGACCGGCGCGACGACGCTCACCCTGTCCGCCTTTGGGAGCATCGCCGTCAATGCCAACCTCACCGGCGCCACCGGTTCCGCGATCGCCTTGCGCGCGGACAATGCCGGCACCGGGACGGGCACGGTCACGTTTTCGACCGGCGTCCTCGCCACGGCCTCCAACGGAGTCTCGATCTACTACAACCCGACCAGTTACACCGCCCCGACATCCTATGCGGATCTTGCAGGCGCCGGCACGACGGTCACCGGCTATATGCTTGTGAATACGCTGACCAATCTGCAGGACGTCAGCACCAACAGGTCGGGCAATTACGCCCAGGGCCGCGACATTGACGCGAGCGCAACGGCCAGTTGGAACAGCGGCCTGGGGTTCGCGCCGATCGGGACGAGTTCGGGTTCGGCTTCGTTCTCCGGTATCTTCGATGGGATGGGGCAGGTCATATCGGGCCTGACCATCAACCGGACCACCCCTTTTGTCGGTCTGTTCGGCTACACGGCCAATGCAACCTTGCGCAATATCGGTCTGTCCGGCGGGTCCATTACGGGCGGGGTCAGCACAGGAGCCCTCGTCGGCATCCTGCCCACAGGAAGCAGCGTATCGAACTCCTATTCAAGCGCGACGGTGAATGGAACCCAAGCCGTCGGCGGTCTCGTCGGGAACGTCACCGGCGGCAGAATCGCGGACAGCTACAGCACCGGCAACGTGACGGCATCCGGTGCCCCTGTCGGCGGCCTGGTCGGTACGGGTCAAACCAACGGCAGTATCACCCGATCGTTCGCGACCGGAGAGGTCAAGTCCAACTCGACTACCGGCAGCGCCACTGCGGGCGGACTCGTTGGGAGTTTGTCGGGAAACTTTACCATATCCGAGTCTTACGCGACGGGAAAAGTGACTGCGACCGGGTCCACCGTAGGCGGTCTGGTGGGGAACGCATCGGCCGGAGCGATCACGCAATCTTATGCGACAGGCGCCGTCAGCGGGGGCTCCAATACGGGAGGGCTCGTTGGCTTGGGGGCTAGTTCCCTTGTCGTCTCCAAATCCTATGCCACGGGGGCCATCACGGGGACCCTCTCCTCCGTAGGCACCAACGGCGTCGGAGGGTTGATTGGAGCGCTCAGCGGGTCGGCAAGCGTTTCAGAAAGCTATGCGACCGGCTCCGTCACAGTCGCCACTGGCGCCACAGGCTCAAACGGCGTCGGAGGATTGATCGGAGCGCTCAGCAGCACCGCGAGCGTATCAAAAAGCTATGCGACCGGTGCCGTCAGCGCGACCACCAATGTGGGCGGGCTTGTCGGCTTGTGGGCCAGCACTAGCACTGGAGGCGTTTCGGAAAGCTATGCTGTGGGCGCCGTCAGCGGGACCACCAATGTAGGCGGGCTGATCGGCAGCATGGGGACAGCGGCGACTCTCGCCTCCTCTTTTTTCAACTCCACGACCACGGGGCGCAGCGTCGGCGTCGGAAGCAATAGCTCAGCAAGCGGCGTGACGGCCCTCACCACAGCCGAGTTCCAGGACACCGCCGGCTTCATGGCGCGCGCCTCCACCTGGAGCTTCACCTCCACCTGGGCGCCTCCGAGCACCGGCTATTATCCGCAGCTTTACTCAGTCAATCCGGTGATTGCCGTCACCGGCGGCAGCACGAGCAGCGTTTACGGTAACAGCACCGGGACTCTGTCGAGCTACACGGGAAGCAGTGGCGGGCCGTCCACCTATGCCTTCGGTCCTTCGGGCGATAGCATCACCCTTACCGGCACCAGCGTCCCGGCCAATGCCGCCGCAAATGCGGGCACCGAGGCCACCGACTTTAACATCAACGCCAGCCAGGCAAGCACCGGCGGAGTGACCTATCGCGTCTTCATCTACGGGCCCGGCTCCTCCACGGTCACGGCTCGTCCCCTCTCGGTGACGGCCAATCCTCAGAGCATGACCTATGGCGATGCGCTCCCGGCGTTGACCTATGCCATCACCTCCGGGTCGCTGGTGAACGGCGACAGCCTCTCCGGGTCGTTGGCGACCCTCGCCTCGTCCACCGCGAACGTCGGAACCTATGCGATCACGCAGGGCACGCTCGGAAATCCCAATTACGCGATCGCCTATATCGGTGCGGACGCGACGATTTCGGCCCGTCCCATCACGGTCGCCGCCAATGCCCAGAGCATGCTCTATGGCGATGTGGTGCCGGAGCTGACCTACAGCGTCACGTCCGGTTCGCTGGTGAACGGCGACACCCTGACCGGAGCCCTGGCGACGCGCGCCTCGTCCACAGCGAATGTGGGCGCCTATGCGATCACCCAGGGCACGCTCGGCAACCCCAATTACGCCTTGACCTATGACGGCGCGAGCGTCACCGTGACCGCCCGCCCACTCACGGTCGCCGCCAACGCACAGACCATGATCTATGGTGACGCCGTGCCGGCGCTCTCTTACACTCTCACCGCCGGATCGCTGGTGAACGGCGACACCCTCTCCGGTGCGCTGGGAACGCTGGCGTCTTCGAGTGCCAATGTTGGGGCCTATGCCATCACCCAGGGCACGCTGGCGGCCTCGCCCAACTACGCGCTCGCTTATGTCGGCGCCGATCTCGCGGTGCTCGCACGCGCGGTCACCGTGACCGCCTTGAATGAGAGCCGGCAGCAAGGCGCGGCCAATCCGCCGCTCGCCTATCTGGTCGGCGGGCTAGGTCTCGTGAACGGGGACACCGTTTCCGGAAGCCTCTCCACGCCGGCCATCCCGTCCTCCCCACCCGGCCTCTACCCTATCCTTCAGGGTAGCCTGTCGCTCAACGCCAATTATGCCCTGACCTATGTGCCGGGTGAGCTTGCCGTCTTACCGGTCGAAACTCCTGTCGTGCCGGCGGATAGCAATGTGAACGGGAGCGATGCGATCCTCATTCCGGCCTCCTTGCTTGTGTCGGCGTCGCTCCTGGTACCCCAGCCCCCGACCGACCAATGGAGCGTCACCATCCAAACCGATTCGCTTGCCGCGATCAGCGTACAGGGCACGACCGACACTTCGGACGCGTCCACGAACGGCTCCGATTCGGGCTGTGCCGGAGGGGGGGCCTCCTGCACGGGCAGACCGCATGCCGACAATCGCACCTTCGGCCGTTGGCTGACTTTCCGCGTCCAATGAATAAGCAGAAGGTCGTCACCACCGGTTTTTTGGCCGCTCTCCTTGCTGCCGCGGCGGCACCGTCGGCGCTGGCGCAGCGCGTGGCGCCGCTGGAGCGCAACCTGCCTCCCGTCGTGGGTGGACAGGGCGGCCTCGTGATCGGGCCGCAAGACCTCACCGGTAGCACTGACGATAGCCCGCTCGGCGTGGCGCTGTCGGGCATTACGCTGATCGGCCCCAAGGATGCGCTGCCGCGGCGCAGCGGGCCGGGGGTGCGGATCGGGGCCATCGGCGACATCGAGCGCGCCGCTCTGGAAACAGCGCTGACCCCCTTTCTCGGCCAGCCGCTGAGCCGCAAGGGCATATCCGACATCCAGGCGGCCATCGCCAAGGTCTATCGCGCGGCGGGCTTTCCCTTCGTCTCGGTCACCGTTCCGCCGCAGGAAGTGGTGGGCGGAATCCTCGTGCTGCGCGTGGTGGAGTTCCGCACCGGCGCCGTGCGTGTGAGCGGGGCGGAGCCTGGCACGCAGGCAACGCTGTCCAGCCGCGTGCGCGCGACCCCCGGGGAGCGGATCTCGGCCCTCGCCCTGGAGGAAGACCTCACCTGGCTGAATCGCTTTCCCTACCGCTCGGTGAATGGCGTGTTCTCTGCCGGCGAGGATCTCGGCCTCAGCACTCTGACCCTCGAGGTGACGCCGCAAAAGCCCTGGCAGGTGTTCGCCGGCTTTGCCAACACCGGCACGCACGCCACCGGCTTTGACCGCTATTTCGCGGGCTTCGGCGCCGCCATCCTCGGCATGCCGGAAAGCTTTCTCTCCTACCAGATCACGGGGAGCCCCAATTTCTGGACCGATCCGGCCGCCGTGGGCACGGGGCCGCTTCAGCCGAGCTATTACAGCCAGGCGGCCCGCTTCGTCGTTTCCACCGGGGCGCGGCAGAGCATCGAGCTGGTGCCCAATTATGTCTCCACGCGCCAGAATGCCTTCGGCACCACGTTCGCGTTCGACAATACGACGCTGGAAATCCCGGTCTATTACCGCACGGCGCTCTCGAACCTCGTGCCCGGCCTGTTCGCCGGCGATCTGATCCTCGGAGCGAGCGCGAAGACCGTGTCGCGCACCTCCTACTTCACCGGAGAAGATTTCGGCGGTGCGAGCGCGGACCTGTTCGAGCTGAGCCTCGGCTGGGACATCTCACGCTCCGACGAGTGGGGCACGACCGGACTAGCGCTGAAACTGGTCGGAAATCCCGGCGGCGTGCTCACGGGCAATACCGCCGCCAACTGGACCGAATATTCCGGCGGCCGGGTGCGGGACGTCACCTATGTCTACGGCATGGGAGACCTCTCCCGCGTCACACGCCTGCCCGGCGGCTGGCGCTGGATGAGCGATCTGTCCGGCGTCGCGGCCGGGCAGTCGCTGCCGGACACCGAGCAACTGACCCTCGGCGGGCTCTATGCCACGCGCGGCTATACGCTGGACGATGCCACGGTCGATACCGGGCTTGTGTGGCGCAACGAATTGCGCCCGCCGGCCTTCCCCGTCCTGTCAGC
>JASBUY010000150.1 GCA_030147645.1 Aquabacter sp.
TTCGCTCTACGACACCCTGCTCGAAATCAGGTGACCGCATGAAGACCCCCTTCATCTCCACGCAGTCGCTGCAGAACGCGCCGCGCTCCAACATCATGCGGCTGCAGCAGGAACTGGCGAAGACCAGCGAGGAGCTGACCACCGGCTTCCGGGCCGATGTGGCGCTCGATTATGGCGTGCGTTCGGATGCGAGCGTCGAATTGCGCAATCTCATGACGCGCAACGAGGCCATCATCCAGAACAACACGGCGGTCTCGATCCAGATCTCGACCACCGAGAATGCGCTGAAGGACCTGCGCGACAACGCGCAGGAATTTCTCAACTCCCTCCTCAGCCTGAACGACGGTGCCGCCTCACCCACCACGCTCGCCACCGACGGGCGCGCCAAGCTGGAGAGCTTCCTTTCCACGCTCAACGTGTCGGACGGCCGGCGCTTCCTGTTCGGCGGCGTCAATAGCGGCGCGGAGCCCATGAAAGCCTATGAGAGCGGCGCGCAGGCGGCGGCGCTCACCGCTTTCTCCAACGCTTTCGGCGGACGCAGCCCGAGCGACCCGACCACCAAGGACATCACGCCGGCGGACATGGAGGCGTTCCTCGACGGCGCCTTCGCCACCGAGTTCGCCGACCCCAACTGGGGCACCAATTGGTCGGGCGCCTCCGATGAGGTCCGCACCAGCGCCATCTCGCCGGCCGAGACCGTGAAGACATCGGTCAGCGCCAATGAGACAGCCATGCGCAAGCTCGCCATGGCATACACGATGGTGGCGGAGTTCTCGAACGGCAATCTGGACTCTGCGACCCTGAATGTGGTCGTCACCAAGGCCCGCGAGGCCCTGGGAACCTCCATCAACGGCCTGATCACGGCCAGCACGACGGTGGGCGCCACCAAGGCCCGCATCACCACCGTGAACGAACAGATGACGGCGTCCATTGACACCCTGAAGAACAAGATCAGCTTGTTCGAGGGAGTCGACTCCGCCGAAGCGAAGACGAAGTCGGACCTGCTCACCACGCAGATTGAGATGTCCTACTCGTTGACGTCCCAGATCATGAAACTCTCGATCATGAATTACGCGTAACGGCGAGGTGTAAGGCGATGTACAGGATTTCCTATGCTGAGATCGTGGACGACTCCAGCGCCGAGCGCCGGGCCCAGGAACGCCTCGCTCTCGACCACGCCATCGACCTGCTGACGGCCGCCGAGGAAAAGGGCCCGAGCTCGCCCGAGGCGACCCAGGCGCTGCTCTATCTCCAGAAACTCTGGGGTTTCCTCATCAAGGATCTCGCCAGCCCGAACAATGAACTGGGCGAGGCGCTGCGCGCCAACCTCATTTCCATCGGTCTGTGGGTGATCAAGGAAGCCGACCAGATCATGCAGGAGAAGCGCACCAGCTTCACCGGCATCATCGATGTCACGCGGACCATCCGGGACGGCCTGAAATGAGCAAATCCATGCGGATCAATCTGAAGCCCGGCGAGCGCATCTTCCTCAACGGCGCGGTGGTCCGCGTCGATCGCAAGGTGACGCTGGAGCTGATGAACGACGTGTCCTTCCTCCTGGAAAGCCATGTGCTCCAGGTGGAGGACACCACCACCCCGCTGCGCCAGCTCTATTTCGCGGTCCAGGCCATGCTGATCGACCCGCGCAACGCGCAGGCGGCCTACGGCCTGTTCCGCGAGCAGATCGGTGCACTTCAGGCCGTGGTGGAGACGCCCGAAATCCTGGAAGGCCTGGAGCAGGTCCAGATCCTGGTGGCGCGCGAGCGCCTCTATGACGCGCTGCGCCAGCTGCGTTGCCTTTTCCCGCTCGAGGATGCGATCCTCACCAAGGAAGCTGCGCCGGCGCGCGCATCGACCCCTCGCGCTCCGCGCGCGACCGTCCTGGAGAGCACGCTATGACGACGGTAAACTCCATGTCCGGCGGCACGTCCGGGGCGTCCACTTCGACGGCCGGCACCGCCAAGACCGTAGACTATAATGCGTTCCTGCAGCTCCTCATCGCGCAGATGAAGAACCAGGACCCGACCTCGCCCATGGACAGCTCGCAATATATGGCCCAGCTCGCCTCCTTCTCCCAGGTGGAGCAGAGCGTGACCACCAACACCAAGCTGGATTCGCTCCTCTCCTCCACCGCGCTCAACAATGCGGAAGCCCTGATCGGCAAGACCGTGACCAGCGCGGACGGCAGCGTGAGCGGCGAAGTCGCCTCGGTGAAGATTTTCAGCGACGCCACGGTGGCGACCTTGACGTCGGGCAAGGAAGTGGTGCTGGAGACGGGCGTCTCGGTCGCATGACTGAGGCGGACGCCCTCGACATCACGCAAGCGGCCATCTGGACCATCCTGGTGGCTGCCGGGCCCGCCGTGGCTGCGGCCATGCTGGTGGGTATTGTCATCGCCCTGCTCCAGGCCCTGACCCAGGTGCAGGAAATGACGTTGACCTTCATTCCGAAAATCATCGCCGTGCTGGCGGTCACCGCGTTGACCGGGTCCTTCATGGGTGGTCAGATCCTGGCCTTCACCGAACTGGTCTACGGCCGCATCACGACGGGATTTTAGGATCTTGCCGCAGCGGCCGGGGGCCGAACGATGAGCGATATGTCCATCACAGGTCCAACCTCCGGCGCGCAGGCGCCTTCGCCTGCCGCGCGCGCCTCGCGCCGGGATATCGGCTTCGCCGTCGGCGTGGTTGGCATTCTCGCCATCCTGTTCCTGCCCATTCCGCCGGTCCTCATCGACCTCGGGCTTGCCTTGTCCATCGCCATCTCGGTGCTGATCCTGATGGTGGCGCTGTGGATCGACAAGCCGCTGGAATTCTCCTCCTTCCCCACCGTGCTGCTGATCGCGACGCTGCTGCGTCTCGCGCTCGGCATCGCCACCACGCGCCTGATCCTGTCGCATGGCAGCGACGGCGTGACGGCGGCAGGCCATATCATCCACGGCTTCTCGCAGCTTGTGATGGGCGGCGACTTCGTCATCGGCATCGTGGTCTTCCTGATCCTGATCACGGTGAACTTCCTCGTCATCACCAAGGGCGCCACCCGCATCGCGGAAGTGGGCGCGCGCTTCACCCTCGACGCCATCCCCGGCAAGCAGATGGCGATCGACGCGGACCTGAATGCCGGCCTCATCACCGACAAGGAAGCCCAGAAGCGCCGCTCGGAACTGGAAGAGGAAAGCTCCTTCTTCGGCTCCATGGACGGCGCCTCCAAGTTCGTGCGCGGCGAGGCCATCGCCTCTCTAATCATCATCGCGGTGAACATCTTCGGCGGCATCATCATCGGCGTCACGCGCCACAGCATGCCGCTCGCCGATGCCGCGGACATCTTCACCCGCCTCTCCGTGGGCGACGGGCTGGTCTCGCAGATCCCGGCCCTCATCGTCTCGCTCGCCGCGGGCCTCCTGGTCTCCAAGGGCGGCACGCGCGGCTCGGCGGAAAAGGCGGTTCTGAGCCAGCTCGGCGCCTATCCCCGCGCATTGTTCGTGGCCGCCGGCCTGATGATGGCGCTGTCCATCGTGCCAGGCCTGCCCTTCCTGCCCTTCGCCTTCCTCGGCGGCGTCATGGCGTTCGTCGGCTATACGATTCCCAAGCAGCTCGCCCGCAAGAAGGCGGCCGAGGATGCGGTGGAGACCGCCAAGCAGGAACAAGCGGCCAGGGAAGCCCGGGAATCGGTCAAGGAATCGCTGCGCACCTATGAAGTGGAACTGGCGGTGGGCAAGCAGCTCGCCACCCATGTGCTGCGCAGCCAGCAGGACGTCCAGCTGCGCATCTCGAAGATCCGCCGCAAGTTCGCCCAGCGCTACGGCTTCGTCGTGCCGGAGATCAAGTTCGGCGAGGATCTGGGCGTGCCGAGCAAGAGCTACCAGATCAAGATTCACGGCACCGCCGTCGCCACCCAGGAAATGCGCGTGGGCGACCTCCTGGTGGTCACGTCCGACGGGCCGAAGCCCGACGTGCCGTGTGACGAGGTCCGTGAGCCGGCCTTCGGCCTCAAGGCGGTGTGGATTTCCGAATCCTATGCCACCGAAGTGCGGCGCGAGGGCTTCCACCCGGTGGATTCGCTCTCCGTGATGCTGACCCACCTGTCCGAGGTGATCAGCAACAATCTCGCGCAATTGCTGTCCTACAAGGACATGCGTGGCCTGCTGGACCGGCTCGACCCCGAATATAAGCGGCTCATCGACGACATCTGCCCCTCGCAGATTTCCTTCTCGGGCCTCCAGGCGGTGCTGAAACTGCTGCTGGCGGAGCGTGTGTCGATCCGCAACCTCCACCTCATCCTGGAAGCCATCGCCGAGATCGTGCCCCATGCCCGGCGCTCCGAGCAGGTGGTGGAGCATGTCCGCATGCGCATGGCCCAGCAGATCTGCGGCGACCTCTCGGAAGGCGGCACGCTCAATGTGCTGCGCCTCGGCTCCAAATGGGACCTGACCTTCCATGAGAGCCTGAAGCGCGATGCCAAGGGCGAGGTGGTCGAATTCGATATCGACCCGCGCCTCGTGGAGCAATTCGGCACCGAGGCCTCGGCCGCCGTGCGCGAGCGCATGAAAGAGGGCGGCACCTTCGTCCTTGTCACCGCGCCGGATTCGCGCCCCTATGTCCGCATGATCATCGAGCGGATGTTCCCCTCCTTGCCCGTGCTCTCCCATGTGGAGATCGCCCGCGGCGCACAGATCAAGTCCCTGGGCACCATTTCGTGAACGCAGAGATCCAGGTCTGGGTGGTCAATGCCGTCCTGGTCTTTTGCCGCATCGGTGCCTGCCTAATGCTGCTGCCCGGCATTTCGGGCAATCGCCTGCCCATGCAGGTGCGTCTGTTCTTTGGGGTGGCCCTGTCCCTGGCGCTGCTACCCGTCGTCGAGCCGGCCCTGGCGCGGGCGGGCCCACCCTCCACCCTTGCCGACCTGTTCCGCGCCATCTGCTCGGAACTCGCAGCCGGCGCCCTCATCGGGCTTCTGGCGCGAATCTTCTTCCTCGCCTTCCAGGGCCTGCTCGCGGTGGTGTCCCAGATCATCGGCTTCTCCTCGATGATCGGCAGCGTGCTGGATGACGGACAACCCCTGCCGGAAATCGCCACCCTCATCTCGCTCGTGGCGGTGATCCTGATGTTCGTCAGCGGGCTGCACTGGCAGTTGCTCAAGGGGCTGGTGGATTCCTACACCCAGGTTCCGCCCGGGCAATGGATCGGCGCGGCGCGGATGCTGACCTCGGTGACCGACCAGATGACGGCGACCTTCATCATGGCGCTGCGCATCACCAGCCCGTTCTTCATCTATGGCGTGGTCGTCAATTTCGCCATCGGCCTCACCAACAAGCTGGTGCCGCAGATCCCGGTCTATTTCATTTCAACGCCCTTCGTGCTCGCGGGCGGACTCATTCTGCTCTATTTTATGGTCACGGAAATGCTGGAGGCGTTTCTCGACGCCTTCGGCCTCTGGGTGCAGAACATGTGAGGCGGCAATGAGCGCGCGCATTCGCAAGGCCCGCCGCCTCGCGGCGCTTCAGGACCAGTTGCACCGCGCCAGCGAGTGGAAGCTCGCCGGCATCCGCACCGATATTTCCGAGAATGAGGGCACGCGCACCGCGCTGCTCTCGACGCTAACCGACGATACGCTCGGCCCGCTCCTGGTGGAGGTGGCCGCGCGCCGCCTCAAGGCGGTGGCACAAGAGCGCGTGGCACTCGGCCAGGCGGAGGACGCCCAGAAGGGCAAGGTGCTGGAGGAGGCCCAGCGCCTGAAGCGCGCCGAGCGCATGCTGGACAAGGTAAAGGCCGCCGATGCGCTGGCGCGCGACAAGGCGGATTTCGACACGCTGCTGGACCAGGTGGCGGCCAAGAGCGCCCGCGCCGGCTCAGACGGGACCTGAGCACGTGCCGCTCAGCCTGCATCACGGGCTGATTCGATAATGCGCCCTATATCCATGAGAGAGAGGGCGATTCACGGACCAGGTTGAACCCACCTGACCGGTGAACCCGTCTCTCACCCATAGATCGAGCGCCGCGCAGCGCGGGCCAGTTCCCTCCCCTTTTCGACAATCGGACAGAGCGCAACGGCCCGCGCCACCCGCCGCACGTGCGTTCCGCGCGGGCGAAACTTCCGATTTGCGTGCCAAAGCGGATCGTTCTGCCCGCTCTGGCCCCTGCGTGCGATGCCCGGTGCAAGCCTGCCGACAGCTTGAGGAGGCAAGGATGGAGGCTGAACCTGGACAAAGACTGGCAGGACCATGGGAATTCAGCCTCCTTCAGACCTGATCGTCGACGTGATCAACGCGGCGGATCCCGCCAAGGCGCAGGCCATGGCCACGCGCCTGCGGCAGGCCTCGACCTCGTCGTCGATGGCCTTTTCGGGCCAGTTCGATTCGCAGATGCGCCAGGTCGGCCTCCCGCCCGAGCAGTTGGCCCTGATGGGCCCCTATTCGGCGACGAGCCTGCGCAATGCGGCGGCGCTCGCCCAGAAGGACCCGGTCCAGGGCAATTCCGAGAAGTTCCAGCAGTTCGAGGCGATGGTCCTCTCCAGCTTCGTGCAAAGCATGATGCCCGGTAAGGCGCCCACCGTGTTCGGCGCCGGCACCGCCGGAGAAGTGTGGAAGTCCATGCTCTCCGAGAAGATCGCCAACGAATTGGCGAAGGCGGGCGGCATCGGCGTCGCCAACCGCGTGGCCGCGAGCATCGCGCGCAATTCCGCGGCGGTCGACATGCTTCCGGTTCAACCGTCTGAGGTGAAGTCATGAGCGCCGATGACACCCTCTTCCCGCTGATGCTCGCGGAGGCCCGTCAGGAGGGCATGTCCGCGACGCCGGCCCGCGCCTCGGAGCCCGCCATGGATGACCGCGTCGTCGATACCGCGTCCCAGTCCACGCTCTTGAGCGCGCTGGAGCGCCTGGAGGATCTGGTGCGCGAGGAGACGCAGGCGCTGCGCGCCCATGCGGACATCGACTTCGCGGAAATCAGCCGCCGCAAGAGCCGCAGTCTCCTGGAGCTGACCCGGATCGCCCGTGCGGTGCCCCCGCGCCTCGACACCGGCACGCTGCAGCGGGTGCGCGTGCTGCGCGACGCGCTCGAGCAGAATTTCGAATTGCTGGGCCTGCATCTGGCGGCTGCGCAGGAGGTGGGTTCCATCCTCCACAGCGCGATCCGCGAGGCCGAGTCCGACGGTACCTATTCCACGACCATGAGCTACGGACGGGGGATGAGGTGATCCGCTTCCTGTTCATCGGCCTGTGGGTCTGCGTCGTCACCCTGCTGTCCATCTACGGCACGGCCTATTGGACCGTGGGTGCGGCAGACGTGAAGGCAGAGATGCCGTTCACCGGCGGCCCGGAATATCGCCGCCTGCCGGCGATCAATGTGCCGATGATCATCGATGGGAGCGTGCGCGGCTATGTGATCGCCAAGCTCGTCATCACCACCGACAGCGCCCAGCTGCGCAAGCTGGGCGTGGAGCCGCAAATCTTCGCGACCAGCGCCGCCTTCACTGAAATCTATAACAACGCCCGTGTCGATACCGGCAAACTCTCCAAGTACAACTTCAAAGACATGCTTGATAATATTAAAAAAGAAGCCAACGCCAAGATTAATGGCGAAGTGATCCAAGACGTTCTTATCGACAGTATTAATTATATTGATAAGAACGACATGAGGAAGATGGCCGAAATGACCACGCCGCAGCCTCAGTCGAAATCCGAATCCACTGAGAAACCGGCCAAGGCCACGCACTGATCCTGAGGAGAGGGGCCCAACAATGAAGATCATCACCAAGATCTACGGAATCGTCGCGGTGCTCGGGGTTTCGACCCTGACGCTCGCCGGCGTCTCCATGTACGCGATCAAGCAGGAATCCGCCTTCATCCAGGAACTGGACGACGTATCCCGGCGCCTGTTCCTGTCGGAACACATGAACAATCTCATCACGGCGGTCGTGATGGAGGCGCGCGGCACCTACATGTCCGACACGAAGGAGCAGGCCAAGCCCTTCGCCACCGGCATCCTGCGCAATCTCGACAAGCTGGATAAGGCGGTGGCCGAAGCCAAGCGCATCGCCCCGCCGGACGAGGCGCAGGTCATCGCGCAACTGACCGACGACATCGCGAAGTTCCGCCAGTTCCGCACAGAGACCGCTCGCCTCGCGGTGGAAGTCGGACCCGAAGCCGCCAATTCGCAGGGCAATACCGACGCGAACCGGGCCAACCGCAAGGCGCTCCAGGAATCGCTCGGCAAATATACCTCGCTCCAGGAAACCGCCATGGCCCCGCTCGCCGACCGAGCGGAAGAACTGCGGGTCCAGACCACGACCATCATCATTGCCACCACAATTATCGGCCTGCTGATCGGCATCGGCATTGCGCTCTATGTGGGCGTGATCACGATGAGCCGCCCCATCGCCCGCATCTCCACCGCGCTCAAGAAGGTGGCGAGCGGTGATCTGGATGTCGAAGTCGAGCAGAAGCTCGGCAATGACGAGATCGGCGATCTATGGCGCAGCACCGACCGTCTGCTGGTGGAATTGCGCGACGCCGAGCGCATGCGCGAGGAACAGGCCGCGTCCGCCATTCGCATGGAAGAGGAAAAGCGCAAGGTGATGCGCGACCTCGCGGACCGCTTCGACAGGGAAGTGTCCGGCGTGGTGCGCACCGTGGCCGCCGCCGTCTCCCAGCTCGAAGGCAGCGCCTCCACCATGAATTCGTCGGCGGACGAGACCTCCCGCCAGTCCACCATCGTCGCCGCGGCGGCCGAGCAGGCCACCAGCAACGTGCAGATCGCCGCGTCCGCCGCCGAGGAGCTTGCAGCCTCGGTCCGCGAGATCGGCGCCCAGGTCTCCACCGCCGCCAAGATCGCCGGCGAGGCCACCGAGCAGGCCTCCGGCACCGTGGACGTGGTGCGCGGGCTCTCCGCCAGCGCCGAGCGCATCGGCAAGGTGGTGAACCTCATCACCGACATCGCCGCCCAGACCAACCTTCTCGCCCTCAACGCCACCATCGAGGCGGCGCGCGCGGGCGAGGCGGGACGCGGCTTCGCCGTGGTCGCCATGGAAGTGAAGACGCTCGCCGAGCAGACCTCCAAGGCCACCGACGAAATCTCCTCCCAGATCGCGGCCGTCCAGGGCGCGACCGGGGAAGTGGTGCGGGCCATCGAGGGCATTTCCGGCACGATCCGGCGGATCGACGAGATTTCCGCCTCCATCGCGGCCGCCATCGAGGAACAGGGCGCGGCCACGGGCGAGATTGCTCAGAACGTCCACCAGGCGGCCCAGGGCACGCTGGAGGTCTCATCGAGCATCACCACGGTCAGCTCGGCGGCCGCCGACACCGGCCGCGTCTCCGGCGAGATCGTGCGCTCCGCGTCCGACCTCGCCTCCCAGGCCGACAGCCTGCGTACGCAGGTGGACAGCTTCATCGAGCGCGTGCGCGCCGCATGACGACAGGGGCCCGCCGCCTCAAGCGACGGGTCCGAAGGGGTGATCCTCAAGGCCGGATGCCGCGAGCCTGCGGCACCGGAGGACGGGATCGGGGTGGTTCCCGCCCCACCGGCACAGCCAGCGTTCGCCCGCGTCCCGGGCGATGGTGGGCCGGTGGGGCGGGGCTCCACTCGGGGATTTTGGAGCCTGGGGCCGCATCGCCCGGGGACCGCACCGTTGGAGAAGAACAATGGATGAGTTACTGCGGGAATTTCTGACGGAGACCAGCGAGAGCCTCGACGTGGCCGACGCGGAGCTCGTCAAGTTCGAACGGGATCCGAACAACCGCGAGATCCTGAACAACATTTTCCGTCTCGTGCACACCATCAAGGGCACGTGCGGCTTCATCGGCCTGTCCCGCCTCGCGGCGCTGGCCCACGCCGCCGAGACCTTGATGGACAAGTTCCGCGAAGGGATGCCCGTCACCCCCGAGGCGGTGAGCCTCGTGCTCGTGTCCATCGACCGCATCAAGCTGCTGCTCGCGGATCTGGAAGCCAATGAGGGCGTGGAGCCGGAAGGCTCGGACGCCGACCTCATCGACCAGTTGCTCGCCATGGCAGCGCAAGAAATCGTCGCCGCCGCGCCCCCGCCCCCGCCCGCTCCCGAGCCGGCGAAGAAGGTCGGCGGCGTGGTTCAGCAGATGGAGCGCGAGCTTCTGCCCGGCGAGATCCCGCTGGACGAGCTGGAGCGCATCTTCCGCCAGACCGAGGTGGAAGTGCCCATGAAGGCGCCCGCCCCCGTGGCCAAGGCCCCCGCCGCCAAGGCCCCGGTGTCCGCCCCGGCACCCGCCCCGGCTGCAGCTCCCGCGCCCGCGAAGGCGGCTGCCCCGGCCCCCGCGCCGGCCAAGGCGCCCGTGGCCGAGGCCCCGGCTGCCGAGAAGGCGCCGCCGAAGCCCGTGCTGGTGAAGAATAATGACGGCGAAGGCCGGAACGAGGACGGCGCGCCGGGCACCCCCGTCGCCGCGCAGTCCATCCGCGTCAGCGTTGGCATGCTCGAACACCTCATGACCATGGTGTCCGAGCTGGTTCTGACCCGCAATCAGCTGCTGGAAATCGCCCGGCGCAACGAGGACCACGACTACAAGGTGTCGCTGCAGCGCCTGTCCAACGTGACCGGCGAGCTTCAGGACGCCATCATGCGCACGCGCATGCAGCCCATCGGCAATGCCTGGCAGAAGCTGCCGCGCATTGTGCGCGACCTCGCGCAGGAGCTGGGCAAGCAGGTCGAGCTGGAAATGCACGGCAGCGAGACCGAACTCGACCGCCAGGTGCTGGACCAGATCAAGGATCCGCTCACCCACATGGTGCGCAATTCCGCCGACCACGGGCTGGAAATGCCCGAGGAGCGGCGCCGGCTCGGCAAGCCGGAAAAGGGCCTCATCCGCCTGTCCGCCTATCACGAGGGCGGCTTCGTCATCGTGAAGATCTCGGACGACGGCAAGGGCCTCGACCTTGCGCGCATCAAGGCGAAGGCGCTGGAGAATGGGCTCGCCGACGAGGCCGAACTGGCCAAGATGTCGGACAGCCAGATCTTCCGCTTCATCTTCGCCGCCGGCTTCTCCACCGCCGCCAAGGTGACGAGCGTGTCGGGCCGCGGCGTCGGCATGGACGTGGTGCGCTCCAACATCGAGTCCATCGGCGGCACGGTGGACGTGCAGTCCCGCGCCGGGGCTGGTTCCACCTTCGTCATCAAGATCCCGCTCACCCTCGCCATCATGCCCGCGCTGATCGTGGAAGTGGGCGGCGACCGGTTCGCGATCCCGCAGAATGCGGTGCTCGAACTGGTGCGTGTTAAGGCGGATTCCGAGCATGCGGTGCGCCGCCTGAACGACTCGCCGGTGCTCTGCCTGCGCAACCAGCTGCTGCCGATTCTCGATCTCGGCCGTCTGCTGGGGATCAGTGAGAGCAACCATGAAGCCACCGAGGAGGAGTTCGAGAACCGGCTCATCGCGGTGATGCATGTGGGCAATGAGAGCTTCGGCGTGGTGGTGGATAGCGTCTCCCACACCGAGGAAATCGTCGTGAAGCCCATGTCTTCGGTGCTGCGCCAGGTCTCGCTGGTCTCGGGCAGCACGATCCTGGGCGACGGCCACGTCATCATGATCGTGGACCCGAACGGCCTCGCCCAGTCCGTGGCGGCCACCTCGGAGACGGCCTCGGCCAACGTGCTCGCGAGCGCGGTCCAGTCGGATGGGGATGCGGATCAGATCATGTCCCTGCTGCTGTTCCGCGCCGGCTCCGGCGACATCAAGGCGGTGCCGCTCTCGCTGGTCACGCGCCTCGAGGAACTCGCTCAGGAAACCATCGAGAAGGTGGATGGTCGCTCCGTGATCCAGTATCGCGGCAAGCTCATCCCGGTGCTCGTGGCGAGCGGCGCGGCGGCGGAGAAGGGGGTCGGCACCCGCCCGATGCTCATCTTCTCGCACGAGACCCAGGTCATGGGTCTCGCCGTGGACGAGATCGTCGACATCGTGGAAAGCCGTCTCGACCTGGAGATCGCCTCGTCCTCGCCCCAGACGCTGGGCGGCGCCATCATCAACGGCCGCGCCACCGAAGTGCTGGACGTGGGCTATTTCCTCGCCCAGGCCTTCGTGGAAGACGGCGAGCAGATGCCGCTCAAGCACGAGCAGCCGCGCCTGCTGCTGGTGGACGACAGCCCGTTCTTCCGCAACCTGCTGCAGCCGGTGCTCAAGGGCAAAGGCTACACGGTCATCGCCTGCGCCTCGGCCCATGAGGCGCTGGAGCGGCTCGCCGCCGACAACAGCTTCGCGGCCATCGTCTCCGACGTCGAGATGCCGGAAATGGACGGCTTCAGCTTCGCCGAGGCGGTGCGCGGACAGCTCGGCATGACCGATGTCCCGATCATCGCCATGGCGGGCTCCAACCCCTCGCTGGCCATCCAGCGCGGCCGCGCGGCGGGCTTCACCGACTGCGTCGCCAAGTTCGATCGCCCGGGCCTGATCTCGGCCCTTCAGGAATTCACCGGCTTCGCCCAGGGAGAAGCGGCATGAGCAAGCCTCACTCTGAAACCGACAAGACCAGCGGCGTCATCCAATACGTGACCGTGCGGATCGCGGGACAATTGTTCGGCGTTCCGATCGAGATCGTACACGAGGTCTTCACGCCCGACCGGGTGACGCGGGTGCCCCTCGCGCCGGCCGAGATCCAGGGCGTGCTGAACCTGCGCGGCCGCATCGTCACCATGGTGAACATGCGCCGCCTGCTTGGCCTCTCCTCCACCGGCGAGGCCAAGACCGCCGTGGGCATCGAGCGCCACGGCGAAGCCTTCGGGCTCGTGGTGGACGAGGTGGGCGAAGTGCTGGTGCTGGAACGCGCCAAGCGCGAGGCCAATCCCGCCAACCTCGACCCGCGCTGGGCCGAACTCGTGACCGGCGTTCACCGCCTGTCGAATGAACTGATGCTCGTGCTCGATGTCGAGCGCGCCCTGGCGCGGCTCGGTGCTCGTCGCAATGCCGCGTGAGACCGAGCCTGAAGGGAGGAGGAGACCATGAAAACAGCCCTGGTGGTGGATGATTCCCGTGTGGTGCGCATGCTCGCGCGCCGCCTGCTGGAACGTCAGTCCTTTGCCGTGTCCGAGGCTCAGAACGGCCAGGAAGCCATGTCCATGTGTTACGACACCATGCCGGACATGATCCTGCTCGACTGGAACATGCCCGTGATGAACGGCCTCGAGTTCCTGAAAAGCTTGCGGGCGAGCCCCGGAGGCACGACGCCGAAGGTCATCTTCTGCACCACCATGAACGACATCGACCACATCACGCAGGCGCTGTCGCTCGGTGCGGACGAGTACATCATGAAGCCCTTCGACGCCGATATCCTGAACGAGAAGCTGGAAGTCGTCGGTCTCATCCAAGAGCTGTCCGAATGACCGCTCCGGCGCCCCAAACCCTTGAAGCAGCTGATGCTCCCCGTCCCATCCGGGTCATGGTGGTCGACGATTCCGTGATGGTTCGGGGGATCGTCTCGCGCTGGCTCTCCGAGGAGAAGGGCGTCGAGATCGTCGCGACCCATGCCAACGGCCAGTTGGCGGCGAACGACGTGCAGAAGACCCAGCCCGACGTGGTGGTGCTGGATCTGGAAATGCCCGGCATGGACGGCCTCACCGCCCTGCCGCTGATCCTGGAGCGCCGGCCCGGCGTGGCGGTTCTCGTCGCGTCCGCCCTCACCCGCCGCGGC
>JASBUY010000164.1 GCA_030147645.1 Aquabacter sp.
TCACCCTATCGGGCGCAGTTTCCGGCGCAGGGACGCTGATCAAGGCGGGCAACGGCACGCTTGTCCTGGCCGGCGATACGGCTCCCGCCGTCGGCACCGTGATTGCGGCGGGCACCCTGCAAGTGGGCGACGGCGGAACGCGCGGGACATTGGCGGGCAAGGTGGCGAATGCCGGCATTCTGCGTTTCCTGAGGTCGGACACGCTGAACGTAGCAGGCGATATTTCAGGCAGCGGACAAGTGGTGCAGGCAGGTGGCGGAACTTTGGCGCTCACAGGCACCAACACCTATAGCGGCGGCACGCTGGTGTCCGACGGCATTCTGATGGTGGGCGGTGGCGGTACGTCGGGCTCCATCACCGGCAATGTGGTGAACAACGCCACCCTCGCCTTCAATCGCGCGGACAATATCGCGTTCAGCGGGGTCGTGTCCGGCAGCGGCACGTTGGTCCAGGCCGGCCGGGGCGTCCTGACGCTTTCCGCCGCCAACACCTTTACGGGCGGAACGCGCGTCGAAGGCGCGGGCACCCTTGCCGTGTCCTCCGACGCGAATCTCGGCGGCATTGCTTCGGACATCAATCTGGTCAATGGCGGCACGCTTCTCGCCACCGCCTCCTTCGAGAGCGGGCGCGATGTCGCTCTGGCCGCGGGCAACATCAACGTCGCGGCGGGCGCAAGCCTTGTGCTGCAAGGCACCGTCAGCGGCACGGGCGGCCTCGGCAAAGGCGGCGCCGGCCTGCTCTCGCTGACGGCCGCCAATAGCTATACGGGCGGCACCTCCATCACCGGGGGCACCTTGACCGTGTTTGCGGACTCCAATCTGGGCGACACGTCGGGCGGGCTGCTGCTGAATGGTGGCACCCTGCTTGCGGGCGCAAGCTTCAGCTCGGCGCGTGCTGTCACGCTTGGAGCCGCAAACGGAGTCTTCACCGTCGCCTCTCCCGATCAGCTGACCCTTTCCGGCACCATATCCGGCGGGGGGATGCTCTATAAGGCCGGAGGCGGGACGCTGGTCCTAACCGGGACGAACACCTATGGCGGCCTCGCCATTGATGCGGGGACGGTGATCGGCACCGGCGCCAGCATTTCCGGCAATGTCCTGAATAATGGGGCGTTGGTGTTCAACCAGACCGGCTCGGGAACCTATGCGGGCAATGTCAGCGGCTCCGGCAGCGTCACGAAGACCGGAACCGGGACCCTCGCCATCACCGGAACCTTCAGCCAGAGCGGCGGCACAACCATTTCCAGCGGCACACTCCAGGTGGGCGATGGCGGGACATCGGGATGGATCTTCGGACCGATCGTGAATAACGGCACCCTCGCCTACAACCTGTCCTCAACCTATGCTTTTCCCACGGCCCTGACCGGCACGGGAAATGTGGTCCTGCAGGGCGGGGGCACGGTGAATTATGCCGGCAGCACCTTCACCGGACCGATCTCGCTTGCCGGCGCCCATGTGATCCTTGCGCGCGGCGTCTCCACCGCCTCCCCCTTTACGGTGGGCGCCAACAGCCTGTTGAGCGGCACCGGCACCATCGGCGCGCTCACGGTCGGCAATGGCGGCGTGGTCGCGCCGGGCTATTCCCCCGGCACATTGGGCGTGACGGGCAACGCGCAGTTCCAGGCCGGCTCCAACTATCGCGTGGACGTGGTTCCCTCGCGGGTCAGCGACCTCATCGCCGTGGGCGGCAGCGCCCAGATCGATCCAGGCAGCACGGTGGCCGTGACCGGCGCGCGTGGCTCCTATGCCAATTCCTGGACCTTCACCATCCTGACCGCCGCAGGCGGGGTGAGCGGCGCCTTCTCGAGCGCCACCAGCAATTTCGCCTTCCTCGACCCGATTTTGAGCTATGGCGCCACCTTTGTGGACATGACCCTGGTGCGCAACGCCATCCCGTTCGCTAACGAGGCCTATACCCCCAATGAGCGCGCGACAGCGGCCGGCACCGAGACGCTGAAGGCCGGCAACCCGGTTTATGATGCCGTCGCATCGCAGTTGAAGGGGGAGGCCTATGCGGCGTTCGACGCCCTTTCGGGCGAGATCTACGCCTCCGCCGAGACGGTAATGCAGCAGCAGTCCATTTATGTGCGCGAAGCAGCGGGGGCACGCCTGCGGCAAGCTTTTGCCGGCGCCGCGCCCGCCGGCATCCTCGGCTATGGCGGCGGGCCGGAAACGGCGAGCTTCGGCGCCTCGCTTACGCCCGTCATGTGGATGCAGGCCTTTGGCGGTTGGGGCGAGACCTTCTCCAACGGCAATGCGGCCACCCTCTCCAACTCCATCGGTGGCGTGCTCGGCGGCGTCGATGCGGCCATGGGCGAGAATTGGCGGGTCGGCCTTTATGGCGGATTCAGCCAGTCCTGGTTCAACGTGGCGGATCGCTCCTCTTCGGGTTCGATGGATAATTACGACCTAGGCCTCTATGCGGGAGGCCAATTTGGCGCCCTCGCGCTGCGTCTGGGCGGTGGCTATGCGTGGCACGACGTGTCGGTATCGCGCACCGTCGCCTTCCCCGGCTATGCCGCCAGCAATTCCGGCGATTATGGTGCGGGGGTCGCCCAGCTCTTCGGCGAGGCAGCCTATGGACTTTCCACCAACGGCATCGCGCTGGAGCCGTTCGCGGGCCTCGCTTATGTCCATGTGAACGGGGGGGCGGGGACCGAGACCGGGTCCGACTCCGCGCTTTCCTTCAATGGCGGAAGCATGGACACCCTCTACGCGACCCTCGGCCTGCGGGCGGGCACGAGTCTGAGCGTGGGGGGACGGACACTCTCGCCCAGCTTCACCCTGGGATGGCAGCATGCTTTCGGAGATACGACGCCCGAAACGGTCATGACCTATGCCGTGGGCTCGGCCCCTTTCACCATTGCGGGCGTCCCCATTGCCAGCGATGCGGCCGTACTCGGCGCAGTCCTCACCTATGATCTGGCACCCCAGGCCTCCCTGAGCGTGCGCTATGACGGACAGATCGCCTCCAACGCGTCGCAGAACGCCGTGACCGGTCAGTTCCAGATGCGGTTTTAGACGCTGTCGTGGCGGTTCGGCGAGGCATTGCTCCGTCGGATAGCCGTTTCGGATCGTAATCGCATACGTATAAAAGGCGCTCACTTCGAAGAAGTGGACGCCCTTAAAGCCTGATCCGATCAAGTTGAATCAATCTGATCGGTGAATCAGTCTCTAATTTATTGAGAGAGAACGTTTTACCGATCTGATTGCG
>JASBUY010000176.1 GCA_030147645.1 Aquabacter sp.
CGGAAGCCCGTTTCTCGACCATCCTGCGCTATACCAACATCGGTACCAACACAGTGGTCCGGCTGGGGTGAAACGCAGTGATACGGGGTAGGAAGAAAAATCGTTGTTAGCCAGAGGGTTGGTTCGATCTTCGGCACGGCGCGGGATGGTCTGAAACCACCCTAGTTCACTCCCACTCGATCGTACCTGGCGGCTTGCTGGTGACGTCGTAGACGACGCGGTTGATGCCTCGGACCTCGTTGATGAGGCGGGTGGCGGTGCGGCCGAGGAAGGACATGTCGAAGGGATAGAAATCCGCGGTCATGCCGTCCACCGACGTCACGGCGCGCAGCGCTAGAACGTGGTCATACGTGCGCCCGTCGCCCATCACGCCCACGGTGCGCACCGGCAAAAGGACGGCGAAGGCCTGCCAGATGACGTCATAGAGGCCGGCCGCGCGGATTTCCTCCAGATAGATCGCGTCCGCCTTGCGCAGTATATCCAGCTTCTCCCGGGTGATCTCACCGGGGCAGCGAATGGCAAGGCCCGGGCCGGGGAAGGGATGGCGGCCGACGAAGCTCTCAGGAAGCCCCAGCTCGCGGCCGAGCGCGCGCACTTCATCCTTGAACAGGTCGCGCAGCGGCTCCACGAGCTTCATGTTCATGCGCGCGGGCAGACCGCCGACATTATGGTGGCTCTTGATGGTGACGGACGGGCCGCCGGTGAAGGACACACTCTCGATCACGTCGGGATAGAGCGTGCCCTGGGCGAGGAAGTCGGCGCCGCCCACCTTCTTCGCCTCTGCCTCGAAGACATCGATGAAGAGCCGGCCGATGGTCTTGCGCTTGGCCTCTGGGTCCGTCACGCCGTCGAGCTCAGAGAGGAAGAGGTCGGAAGCATCCGCATGGACCAGGGGAATATTGTAGGTGTTGCGGAACAGCGAGACCACCTGCTCCGCCTCGCCGAGCCGCATCAGGCCGTGATCTACGAAGACGCAGGTCAGCTGATCGCCGATGGCCTCATGGATCAGAACGGCCGCGACAGCGGAATCGACGCCGCCCGACAGGCCGCAAATGACCCGCCCGGTGCCGACCTGGGCGCGGATGCGCGCCATTGCCTCTTCCTTGAAGGCGCCCATGGTCCAGGTGCCTTCCAGGCCCGCGATGCGCCGGACAAAATTGCGCAAGAGCTTGGCGCCGTCCGGCGTATGCACCACCTCGGGGTGGAATTGCACCGCATAATAGTTGCGAGTCTCGTCCGCGATAGCCGCAAACGGGGCATTGTCCGAGGTCGCGATGGCCTGGAACCCCTGCGGAAGCACCGTGACGCGGTCGCCATGGCTCATCCAGACCAAATATTTCTGCCCCGGCTGCCATACGCCCTCAAATAAGGGGCTCGACTGCTTCACCTCTACTTCGGCGCGGCCGAATTCGCGGTGATGGCCGCTCTCCACCTTGCCGCCCAGCTGCTCGGCCATGGCCTGTTCGCCATAGCAGATGCCGAGCACGGGAATGCCGGCTTCGAAGATTTCCTGGGGCGCGCGCGGGCTTTCGCCCTCAATCACGGAAGCCGGGCCGCCGGAGAGGATCACAGCCTTGGGCTTCAGCCGCGCGAAGGCCTCCGAGGATTTCTGAAAGGGGACCACTTCCGAATAGACGCCTTCCTCACGCACCCGGCGGGCGATGAGCTGCGTCACCTGGCTGCCGAAATCGATGATGAGGACGGTGTCTTGCATGGAAAGGGCCTTCCTGTCGGGTGGCCCCTCCTTTAGCGGGAAAGTTCCCAATGCAAAAGCAAGGCCCGCGTCGCTGAGGTCAGACCTCCCATGCGCGGGGGTTGGCGACCCTTTGTCAGATCGCCTGCCAGAGACCCTCGCAGCCCTCCGGCGGGGCCGGGGATTCGGCGTGACGCTTCTTCAGCTCGCCGCAGCCATAGGCACGCGCCTGCTCGGGCAAATGGGAATTGATGGCGACGCCGATCTGGTCATAGGGCGAGGCGGCGGCAAAGACATAATAGGCCCAGTAGCCGCCCACCGCGACCACCAGAAGGACCAAGAGGCGAAGGATGAACATGGCGCGATCCTCAGGCGCCGGCACAGCTCCGGCGTGACTAGGACTCGCCAACCGCCGATCCGTTCCATCGCACGGTGCCGCAGGAGACCAACTTCTCACTTGAGCCTGGGAGACTCGCGCATGCGAGTAGAGGGGACAATGTTACGGGCAGGGCCCAAGCTCTCCCTTGGCCCAAATCTGGTCACGCGTTCCAGCTTTCAGCGTTTTCGGCGCTTCCGTGAGCTTGAAACATTGACCCTCGCTGAGAATGGCCGCCGTCTTGTCCCAACCGGCCGGGCGCGGCCGGACATAGACAGACCATTTCGCCTCGATCACGTGTCCGGGGGCCAGATCGGTGATTGGCCGCCCGTCGGGCAATGTGAAGTTGAAGTCCGGCGTCCCCTGATATCCGACCGCGACCCATCCCTGGGTTTTGCCAGAGCTTCCATTTCCAGTTCCGGGCGCCGGGGCGGCGCTCGTGCCCGGCGTTAGTGCTGTGGGAGGCGATGACGGATTGGACGGAGGAGCGGGCGTGCCGGCGCTGCCGAACGTCGTGGCCGCCTGTCCAGGAAGGCCCGGATGGGGGGAGTCGAGAAGCGCGTTTGTCGAGGAGCCGGGTATGATTTGGGACAAGACCCCCGCCCCCGGCTCCGCTCTTGTCGCGAGGGTGGGCGTCGGGTCCGACTTCCGAGTCTGGAGAAAGGACAGAAGGACACCGCCGAAATCCTTTAGCTTCTCATTCTTGCTACAGGCTTCCGGAAGATAGGTCTTGATCGAATTAATCTGCTCGCCAATGAGGGAATGGTTGCTGTAGGCAAAAGCGACTGTTTTGTGGATGACATCCCAGCAAGAGGTCTCCTGACTGAAACGCTCCTTATCTTGCAAAGACTTATTGCTATCCACGTTGAAAGAATATGTCGCATAACCGATGGCACCAGCGATCGCACTTTTACTGACCACGTCGACAATGCTCACCCAAAGCTTCCAGCGCTCGATGTCCATGGCGAAGGTCCCCGATCCCTCACCATTTTATCCGCGCGCGCGCAAAATACAACCCAAAGTATGCATCAATGACGGCGCAACACGCTGACAAAGAACCCGTCGGTGGCGGTTCGGCGGGGGGTGAGCAGGATGCCTTCTGGTGCCGAGAGCGCCGCATTGTGCAGGGCGAGACCCGGGCTCCCGAGCGCAAGAACGGTTTGCGCCGCCGGCACGGCCGAAAAGTCCGGGTGCCGTTCCAGAAAGGCGCGGATCTGCGCGCCATTCTCCTCATCGAGGAGCGAACAGGTCACATAAGCGATCCGGCCGCCGGGACCGACGAACCGCGCGGCATCTTCCAGGATCTTCGCCTGGTCGGCTGTCCGCTCGGCGAGCGCGCCGGGGCGCACCCGCCATTTGGCGTCCGGGTTGCGGCGCCATGTGCCGGTGCCGGTGCAAGGCGCATCCACGAGAACGAGGTCCATGCGGCCTTCCAGATCGGAAAGCACGTCCGCAGCGCCCCGGGGCGCGCGAACCTGCACATTGCGCACATGCGCCCGCTGGAGACGCTCATGGATGGGCTTCAGGCGCCGGATATCCGAGTCGTGCGCATAGATCTGGCCCTTATTGTCCATGAGGGCGGCGAGTTCGAGCGTCTTGCCCCCTGCCCCGGCGCACAGGTCCAGCACCTGACTTCCCGGCGTGGGTGCAGCGAGGATGGCGGCGATCTGCGAGCCCTCGTCCTGCACCTCCACCAGCCCTTTGATGTAGGCCGTCTCGGATGTGAGGGGCGGCGTCTTGCCTTCCGCGTCGAGGGCGATGCGCAGGGCAAGGGGAGACCAGGTGCCGGGAACCGGAGCATGATGGGCGAGGTCTGCCTGCGCCTCTTCGCGCGTCCCGACGAGGCTGTTGACGCGCAGGTCGACGGGGGCGCGGGCGGCGAGGGCGCGCCCCTCCTCCGTCCGCTCCGCCCCGAACACGGCGGCGAGATGGGGGTCCAGCCACTGGGGATAGTCCCCCTTCACCCATGGCGCGGCCGTATCCAGCACTGGCGCGGAAAGGCGCACCTGCTCATCCTCGGTCAGGGGCGCGGGCGCGAAGCGGGCGCCATCGGCGAGGCGCGCGATCGCCTCCACATCAAGCCCGCGCATCACCGAAAGCATGCCGAGCAAGAGTGCGCGGGGGGTGTCGGAGCCCATGACATGGGCGGCCGAGGAGCGCCGGCGCAGCGTGTCGAACACCAGCCCGCCAATAGCCGCCCGGTCGCCGGAGCCGGCGAAGCGGTGGGACTGGCCCCAATCCTTGAGGCATTCGCCGGCGGGGCGGCGACGCACGGCGATATCCGCGAGGACATCCATGGCGGCGGAGAGACGGGCGGCAGGTGTCATGGTTGGGGCTTTGCTGGAAGAATGTGTCCGGCTTGCGCCTGAGCGGCGAAAGCATCGAGGGCCAAAGCGAGCTTTTCATCAATGAGGTGGAGATAGTCGGCCCAGTCCTCATAGCGCGCGAGTTCGCTGCGCCCGTCCGTGATCCCGCGCAGGCCCATGACATCCACGGCGAAGCGGTCGGCCGCGCGCAGGACGGCAAACGTCTCCATATCCACCATATCGGCCGCGATAGCATCATAGGCCGCACCTGAAATAATTGCCCCGCCGCTCGACAGGGACGCGGAGGGGATTCCCGAGATGCGGTGCGGCAGTCTGATGACGGGCGGATGGTCCGTGAAAGGCGTTCGCCCGCGCTCAAAACCGAGCGGCGAGGCGTCCATGTCTCGGTAGGATACGCTTTCGACCTGATAGACGCCCGCATGATCGAGCCTGCGCGAGCCCGCCGAGCCGAGCGTGAAGACGAGGTCAGGCAGCGCCCCCGCCTGCCGCAAGAGCGCGAGTGCCGCGCCCATGGTCGCCGCCGCCTCGACCGGACCGACCCCGGTGATCAGCGGCGCGATGCGGCTGCGCAGATGGGGGCCGTATTCCTGCGGCGTCGCCATGACGAACAGGACATTGATTCCGCCGATGGCGCGAAGGTGGCGGCGGGGATCATCCATGGCGCGTCGTTTCCACTGCTAAGAGCCGCTTTCACCCTTCTGACTGCGAGGCAGACAGAAGGGAGCGCGCTCCAGGCGGCGTTCCTCCGACGCGGCGGCTTCGGTGTCAATGGCGTCAGATGTTGAACAGGATGGCCAGTGCGAACAGCACCCACATCAGCGCCAGAACAAGCGCGCCCACGGCAAAGGCCGGAAAGCGCAGCTTGATGTCGTTGGACGTGACATGGACGAACGCATGAACACACCGGCTCGCCACGAACACCCAGGCAAGCACCACAAACAGCAGATCCGCCTTGCGGGTGATCAAGGCGAGTATGGTCAAGACGTAAAACAAGACCGGCAATTCGAACTGGTTCGAATACGCATTCCCCACCTGCCGGCAGCCGTCGGGGAAGGCGCGCGGGTCGAGCAGCCCCTCCCGCCCCACCTCACCGCGCGAGACGGCGGACAGGCGCATCGGTCCCAGCCGGAACAGCAGAAGGAAAGACAGCGCCACGAGAACGAAGGTCGGCGCAAGGATCATGGCGGGAGTCATGGAGCAGGTCCTTCTGCGGTCTCATCGGTGCCGGGCGGCTCTGGTGGCGGCGCGTCCAGCATACCCAACGTCACGTCCAAAGCAGAAAGCTTGGGCGCTTCATGTGTCCGGAACCTTGGACGCAGGCATGCGTTCCATCCCTCGGGAGAGTGACCATCGCACCATCTGCACCGCCGGCCGCTTCCCCCGCTGGCCGCAGGCTGATGGCCCTGCTCCGCGACAGCTTTTCACCCGCCTGTCTCAGAAGGTCTCGAATATCCCGCCGAGGAAACGCTCGACCGGCTGCGCGCCGACTATGCCCGCCTCGCCCACATGGCACGGCGCGACAAAGGCGAGAGTGCGCACATATGCGCCCCCGACGCCCCTTCAGCGAGGTTTGTGCGGCCGATGCCGATATTACCGCGGCCGCTTCGGGCAAGGCTCAGCGGACCGGGGGCACCGCGAACGCAGCTGGTGGGGCGCCGGCGCGCCAGCGCCCCACCATCGCCTCGTAGGCCGCCTCGAGATGCGCCCGATATCTTTCAACATCGAAAAGCGGTGACGTCCGCCGCGCGGCGATAAGGTGGCTGCGCAGCGACTCCCGGCGCTCTCGATCGAGCGCCAAGTCCAAGGCGAGTTGCGCATAGGTCTGCGCGTCTTGCGCCAAAAGCTCCCGGCATCCCATGAGGGCAATTAGGCTTCCCGCCACGCGCGAAGCAAACGTCGCGCCCGTGCGGGTCACCACCGGAACGCCCATGCGCAGCATGTCGTTGGCCGTGGTGTGCGCCGTGTAAGGGAAAGTATCGAGAAAGAGATCCGCGAGCGGAAGCCGCGCGAGATGGGCGGCGGCATCGAGCCTTGGCGCGAAGACGAGGCGGTCCGCCTCAATGCCCTGCTCTTGTGCTGCCCGTCGCAGATTGGCTTGCGCGTGGGCGTTGTCCGTCATCAGCCAGAGAACGCTGCGGGGCACGCGAC
>JASBUY010000274.1 GCA_030147645.1 Aquabacter sp.
ACGCTCGAATTCTGGGACGAGCTGAACCGCCTGATGGGCGCCTTCGACGCCCCCGGCCGCTTCATCACCGTTCCGGGATATGAATGGTCCGGCAATACGGGGCTCGGCGGAGACCGCAACGTCTTCTTCCCGCGCGAGGACGGCACCATCCGCCGGTCTTCCCACGCCCTCGTGCCGGATCGGCGCGACGAAGACACGGACGCGATTGATGCACGCGCCCTGTTCCGCGACCTCGCCACATCCGGCGACGATCCCGTCTGCTGGGCTCATTGCGGCGGGCGCTATGCGGACATTCATTATGCCCATGACGTGCGGATCGAGCGGGCGGTGGAGGTGCATTCCTCCTGGGGCACGTTCGAATGGCTGCTCGCCGATGCCTTCGAGGCCGGTTACCGCGTGGGCGTCGTCTGCAATTCGGACGGTCACAAGGGACGGCCGGGCGCCGAGGCGCCGGGCGCCTCCATGTTTGGCGCGCTGGGCGGCCTGACCTGTTTCCTCGCGCCGGCCTTCGATCGGGCCGGGCTCTTCACCGCCATGAAGGCCCGCCACCATTACGGCACCACGGGATCGCGCCTGGACCTAGACGTGCGGGCAAGTCTGCCGGAGGGCAGCCTGGTCTATGGTGATGATCCCTCATTGCCGGAGGCCGAAGGCGAGCCCGCCACGCAGGCGATCATGGGAGACATCGTCGCCGCCCCGGCAGGGCGCATCTCCCTCTCGGTCGCGCTGGCGGCGCCGAGCCCCATCGTCGCGGTGGAAGTGCGCGACGGAACCGAGATCTTGGAGACGATCCGGCCTTGCGGGGACGCCGCCGGCGGCCGGCGCATCGTAGTGGTCTGGTCGGGCGCAGAATATCGCGGCCGGTTCCGCCAGAGCGTGTGGGATGGCGACCTCGCGGTCTCCGGCAACACGCTTGTCTCCGCCACGCCCATCAATTTCTTCAATCCGGACAAACCGTTGAAGATCGAGGGCAATGTGGTGCGCTGGCAGTCCGTCACCACCGGCAACTTCGCCGGTGTGGAATTGCAGCTCGCGGACGCCGCGTCCGGGCGGATCGCGGTGGCCACGCCCAACGGCACGCTCGATCTGGCCGTGGCCGATATCGGGGCGGCGCCCACGGTGCTGTCCTGCGGCAAGCTGGAGCGCGCCATAAGCGTCTATCGCCTGCCGGACGAGAACCCGAACCTCACGCTCGCCTTCGAGCGGGAGATCGCGTTGGAACACGGCCGCGAGCGCCGCCTGCTGGTGGCCGCGACCTTCGAAGACGGCCACCGCGCCTGGTCGAGCCCCATCTACCTTATCCCTCAGGGATAAGCATCGACCCCGTCAGGATTGCAGGGCGTGAGCGGGGGCCATGTCCGCCCGCTCAACGGGGCCGAACTCGGCCCGCAGGCGTGGGAGCGCCTGCGGGTAGCTCTCCTGAAGAAACGCGATGAGCTTCTCGCGGACCTCGCAGCGCAAATCGAACGCGCGTCCCGCATTGGATGCGCTCGCCAGGATGCGGATCTCCATCACGCTTTCCTTGAAATCTGTCACCTGCACATTCACCACCTGCCGGTCCCAAAGAGGCGAGGCGGCGGCGATCTCCTCGACTTTGCGCCGCAGCGCGGCAATGGGGACGGAATAATCGAGATAAATGATGACGACGCCGATCAGGGCCGCGCCCTCCCGCGTCCAATTCTGGAACGGCTTTTCCATGAAATAGCTGAGCGGCAGGATGAGGCGGCGCCAATCCCAGAGCTTCAGCACCACATAAGTGGACGTGATCTCCTCCACACGTCCCCACTCACCCTCGACCAGCAGCGCGTCGTCGATGCGGATGGGCTGAGTGACGGCGAGCTGGATGCCCGCGAATAGGTTCTTCAGCACCGGTTGAAGGGCAATGCCCATCACGAGACCCGCGACGCCCGCGGACGCAAGGAGGCTGACGCCATATTGTCGGACGCCCTCGAACGACATGAGCGCCGCGCCCAGCGCCAGGGTGAAAATGATGATGCCGGCGACGCGGCGCAGGATGCGGGTCTGCGTGACATGCTTGCGGGCGAGGAGATTGTCCTCTGCATCCAGCTTGAAGCGCCGCAGATAGACCGTGACCCAGATGTGCAGCGTCGTGTTGGCTAGCCAGCCGATGAGCGCGATGAAGCAGAGCAGCAGCACGTGCTGAACGATGTCGCTCTCGCGCTGCGTCAGGGGCGCGATATTGGCGGCAAATCCCAGCGCGATGGTGATAGCGGCGAGCCGCGTCGGCCCCTCGGTGCGCGACACCAGCGAGCGCCAGAACAAATCCATGCCGCTGACGATGCGTGTGAGGATGCGGAAAGCCAGGGCGTGCGCCCATTGGGCGATCAAGACAGCGAATGCGAAGAGGGTCAGGCTGACCGCCCAGCTCGGCACCCAGTTCAAGCCCTGATCGATGGCCTCAAGCCAGATCGCGACGCGCTCCATCTTGCCTCCGGATTGGCCCCACGAGGTCCAACCGCACCGTGCAAGATGGGTTCCCCGGCAGAGGCAGGCGCGCTAGGACACGTTCCGATCTGACTGCGTCGGAATCAAATCGGTAAAACGTTTTCTATCAACAATTTAGAGACTGATTCACCGATCAGGCTCTAGCTGCCCTGCGCGCGCTTCTTGCGGGTGGCCGCTGCTTTTTTGGCGGACGCGGAGCGCTCCGCAGGCGTGCGCGAAGCCGCCGCCGCGCCGCCGGCGCGTCCGCCTTTATGGGCGGCGGGATGGCCGGTTTCCGTGCCCCGCCCGGAGCCGCCGGGCTTCTTGCCGCCACCATCATCCTTGTTGACGCTCGCCCATGCGCGCCGTTCGGCCTCGTCATGGGGTACGCCTTTGTCCTCGTAGCTCTCTTCGATATGCGCCGCCTTGCGCTTTTGCTTCTCGGTATATTTCGACTTGTCGCCCTGGGGCATTTCACCCTCCCGGCTGCCGATCACACTTAACCCGAAGCCATGGCGCGGGTTCCGGCGCGTGCCAGGGAGAAAGTATCAACCTCATGCACCCGCAGCCCCGGCGCGCCCGTGGAGGGCAGTGCATCAAGACAGGCGAGCGCCGCATGAGCGGCAGCTTCACCCGCCGCGAGCCGCCGGGCGATCGCCGCGCGCGAGAAATCGAACGGCTTTTCCGGTCCGGCTTCCTCCGGCCCGGTCCTGTAAGTCAAGAGAAGGAGGTCGGTGCCGGGCGCATCCGGGTTGATCCGCGCCTCCAGCGCACGCTCGCGCACCAAGCCTTCGAGCCGCAGGCGGGTCTGTGCGCCATACATGATGTCGTTGGCGCGTTCGTGGCTGGACTCCAGCGTTCCGGGACTCTCCCCCGCCGGGGAAAAGAGATCGATGACGACCACCACCGGTGAGGCTGGCACAGGCCGCGTCGCGGCGAGGAAAGGCTCCAGGGGAATATTGGCGGACAGACCGCCATCCACCAGCAGGCGCTCCGCGACCCTCACGGGAGGAAAGGCCGGGATGAGGCTCCCGCTCCCCCGCACGACATCGGGGGAAATGTGCGCGCCGAGTGCCGTGTCGAACCACACCGGCGCTCCGCTTTCAACATCCGTGGCGGCGATGCAGCATCGCGTCTCACCGCTATTCAACTGCTCAAAATCCACCATCTCGCGCAACGTGCGATCCGCGATGCTTGAATCATACAGGCCCGGCCCTCCCCCCTCAGACCCAAGGCGCGGAAAGGGCCGGAAAAAGCCGGCCACGCCTTGCGTGCGCGCGGCCATCGCATGGACCCAGCTGCGCGCATACTCCGCGCGGGGATGCGGCCAGGGCGCAAGGCTGCCGGCCATGAGGCTGTCCTTCGAAACCCGGTGCCAGAATTCCAGGAGGCGCTCGGCCCGCCGCTCCGGCAGGTTGCCCGCGAAGATGGCAGCGCCATAGGCGCCGATGGACGAGCCCCCCACCGCTTCGAACTGGAGGCGGCCGGATGCGCAGAGCGCAGAAATCACGCCGGCCTGGAAGGCCCCGAGTGCGACGCCCCCCGAAAGGAGGAGGCCTGCCCTGATGGGTTGGTTGGTATCCAAGGCAAGCCGCTCCTGTGACGAATGGGTGTGTCTAAGCTGAACGCGTTGCGGCGCGCGGAGTTCACCCCCAGTGAGATAATCGTGTTGGACCTTTTGCCCTTGGGCATTTCGGCCCATTGACGCGAATGCCCCGGCAGGATGGTTTTCGCCCCCCGAACCCCTATCCCGACTGGTGCCGCGCAGCGGGATCGTCGGGCCGGCCCCTGCGCCGCCGCCGATCCCTCAAAGTCCCGACCTATCCTCTAGGTCCAACAGAAAGATGCCCCATGGCTCCCATCGAACGCTCCTGGCCGCCCCTGTCCCCGCTCCAGACTGGGGTACGGGGCCGTTGCCCGCGCTGCGGGCAGGGTCATTTGTTCGAGGGGTTCCTGACGCTGCGACCCTCCTGCGAGGTCTGCGGGCTCGATTATTCCTTCGCCGATCCGGCGGACGGCCCCGCTTTTTTTGTCATCTGCTTTGCCTGCGTGCCCAGCGTGGTGTTCGGCATCTGGCTGGAGGTCGCCTACCAGGCGCCCTATTGGGTGCATCTGGTGACCACCCTGCCCTTCCTCCTGCTCACATGCATCCCGCCCTTGCGCCCGCTGAAGGGATGGCTTGTGGCCAGCCAGTATTTCTACAAGGCGGGCGAAGGCCAGTTGAGATAGGCACCCCCTTCATTGCGCCTCGGGCGGTGGCGCCAGCGCGCGGGTGCGGTTCAACAGCGTGGCCTCGGCCGCTGGGTCCGATACCCGCGCGAGCCGGGCGAGGATGGGCGCGTCCGGGCGGTCTTGCAGCAGCGCATAGTCGGCCGCGCCCGCCTCATCGGCGGCGCGCAAGCGGAACAGGCCGAGCCGATGGGTCTTCGCGAGGCCTTCGTTGAACCGCCGCAGCGCCTCCTCCACCGAGGCACACTCCCCGAGGCTGGCGAGGGAAGAGAAGCTGTCATCCTGTTGGCGGGCCATGACGTAATAGGGCGCCACTCGCCTCTCCCTGCATCGATCCTACGTTGCAAATCCGGGAACTGTTGGGGACCGCAAAGGTTTCCCTCGCCGAAGCGGCCCGGACGAAAGGCGAGGAACGATGTGCGGACTTTGCGGCGAGGTCAGCCGGTCGGGCGAGGTTCGCATCGCCGATATGGAGGCCATGGTTGCGGCCATGAAAAGCCGGGGTCCGGACGGTTCGGGCTTCTATGCCCAGTCCGACATCGCCCTTGGCCATCGCCGCCTCAGCATCCTCGACCTTCACTCCACGTCCGCCCAGCCCATGGTGGACCCGCAG
>JASBUY010000276.1 GCA_030147645.1 Aquabacter sp.
CCGCGACGCCGGCAGAGGCAAGACCCACCACGAAGAAGGCGAAGACCTTCAGGGCGATGTGGCCGGCCAGCATGTTCGCGAACAGACGCAGCGAGAGGGAGATGGGCCGCGACAGGAAGGAGACCACTTCGATCAGGACGACGAAGGGCAGAAGGAAGGAGGGAACGCCCGACGGCACGAACAGATGCAGGAAGTGCGTGCCATGACGGACGAAGCCGTAAATGATGACCGTGCCGATCACCATCAGCGCCAGAACCGCGGTCACGACGATGTGGGCGGTGATGGTGAAGGTGTAGGGCACGAGGCCGATCACGTTCGCGACGAACACGAACATGAAGAGCGAGAATACGAAGGGGAAGAAGATCATGCCCTCGGTGCCGGCGGAATCGCGCACCATCTTGGCAATGAACTCGTAGCTCATCTCGGCGACGGACTGCATGCGGCCCGGGACCAGAGTCCGGCCGCGCGTCGCATAGGTGAGGAAGAAGAAGATGGCGGCGACGATGCCGACCATGAATGCCGCGGAATTGGTGAAGGAGAAGGACACCCCGCTGACGTGCAGCAGCTCGACATAGCGCTGCACTTGGAACTGGTGGATCGGATCAATGGTCATCCGACGCGCGCCCTTCGTGTCGTGCGGCCCGTGCCGCGCTTCGCCATGTTTCAGCCGCCGGGCATCGCCCGAGGACCGCTCACTTCTTGACCGACTTCCGCCCGCCCTCGCCCGCCGCGCGCATCATATTGGTGATGCCCGCCCCGAACCCGAGCAGCGTGAAGACCAAAATGCCCCAGGGCGCCAGACCGAACATCTGGTCGATGCCCCAGCCGATGGCGGCCCCCACGAGAACCCCGGCCACAAACTCAGACCCCAGCCGAAAGGCGAGGGCCATGCCGGACGAGGACGACGTGTCCCGCGAACCGCCCGGCTGCGATTGGTCCTTTGGCCGCGCCTTGTCAAGCGCGGCATTGAGCCGCTGAAGCCGCTCGGACAATGCGGGATCTCCCGCGTCCGGCGCTCCCCCCGCCTCAGGCGCGCTCGTCTCCCTGGACGGGGAATCCGAACGTTTCGTCATGCGGTTCGCTCCGGCCTCGGATCACGGCCCCGACGATCGGCGCCCTTCCGAAACCGGCGGCACCATAGTTGCGCCCCAAATGCGTGTCAAGGAGCCTGGCATACATAATAAGCCTTTGATTTTTAATATTTTTTCTGAATGCGCCGCGCGGCGCAGCAAATCAACTCACCTCACGTAAGCGTTCCGCCCCCTGGAGGTCCACGGAGACCAGCCGCGAGACGCCGCGCTCGGCCATGGTGACGCCAAACAAGCGGTTCATGCGCGCCATGGTGATGGGATTATGGGTGATGGTCAGGAAGCGCGTGTCGGTGAGCCGGGTCATCTCGTCCAGCATGGTGCAGAAGCGCTCCACATTGGCGTCGTCCAGCGGGGCGTCCACCTCGTCCAGCACGCAGATCGGGGCCGGGTTGGTGAGAAAGACGGCGAAGATCAACGCCATGGCGGTCAGGGCCTGCTCGCCGCCGGACAGAAGAGACAATGTCTGCGGCTTTTTGCCCGGCGGTTTGGCGATGATGTCGAGCCCCGCCTCCAGGGGATCGTCCGCGTCGGTCAGCACCAATTGCGCCTCGCCGCCGCCGAACAGCGTGTCGAATAGCTTGCGGAAATGGCCGTCCACCACCGCGAAGGAGGCCTGCAACCGTTCGCGGGCCTCGCGGTTGAGGCTCTGAATGCCGGCGCGCAGCCGCTTGATGGCCTCGATGAGATCGTCACGCTCCGCCGTCAGGCTGCCGAACTGCGCCTCGGCCTCCTGCAATTCCAGCTCCGCGCGCAGATTGACGGCGCCGAGCCGCTCGCGCTCGCGCCGGGCGCGTTCCAGCGCGGCCTCTATCTCCGACTGCGGGGGCGGCTCCGCGCCCGGGGCGAGGCCCGCCGCCTCGCGCGCCACATCCGGCGCCCCGCCAAACGCCTCGGAAATCTCGCGCAGCGCATCGTCGCGGCGCTGGCGCGCACCTTCCAGCCGCGCCTCCCCGCGCGCGGTCATCTCGCGGGCAGCGGAGAGGGCTTCCAGCATATCGCGCGCGGCGCGGTCGGCTGCGGCAAGGGTCGCCTCCCCTTCCGCCAGTCGATCCGAGGCCTCGCGCCGCGCGGCGTCCGCCGCCTCCAGTTCGGTGAGAAGCGTGCGGCGCTGGAGGATCAGTTCGGCCGGGGCCTGATCCAGCGTGTCGAGTTCGTCCGTAGTCTCGCGCCGGCGCGCCTCCAGCGCAGCCACCCGTGCGCCGGCGCCGCCCGCCCGCTCGCGCCAGGAGCGCTCCTCGGCGGCAATGGCTTCGAGGCGCTTCAGGCGCGCCGCGCGCTCGCGGTCCAGATTGTCGGAGGCGGCCTTTGTCTCGGCGAGCGCCGCGCGGGCCTGGGCGGCCTCCCCGCGCGCGGCGGCGAGGTCGGCATCGATCAAGGCCGGGGCGTCGAGCGCCGCAAGCGCGGCCTCCGCCTGGCGGACGGCCGCCTCGCCCTCCTCGCGATTGGCGGTGATGCGCACCCGCGCTTCCGCGAGCGCCGAGAGGCGGGCGGCGTGCTGGCCGACCTTGCGTTCCGCCGCGGCCTCCGCCTCGCGCGCCGTCTCGGCCGCGCGCTGGGCGCCGCGCCGCGCGTCCCGCGCCTGCACTTCCCGCCCGGCCGCGTCGCGCACCTGCGCCTCGCGCTCGGACATCGCCGCGCGCTGGAGCGCCAATTCGTCCCGCGCCGCCTCGACCTGATCCATCAAATCCGCGAGCCGGTTGCGCTCCGCGAGCCGCCGCGCGGCGGCGGTGGGCGCATCGGCGGCAGCGAGCACGCCGTCCCACCGCCACAGATCGCCTTCCACGGATACAAGTCTCTGGCCGGGCTTGAGCAGGGCTTGAAGGCGCCCCCCCTCCGCGCGCGCCACAATGCCCACCTGCGCGAGACGCCGCGCCAAGGCGGGAACGCCCGTGACCTTGTCGGCTAAAGGCGCGGCACCGGGGGGCAGCGCGGGATCACCGGCTGCGTCTCCGCTCCCGCCCCAGCGCGCCGGGGCGCCGGCGTCCAGGGGCAGATCGAGATCCTCGCCGAGCGCGGCGCCGAGCGCCGTCTCGAACCCCTTCTGCACGCTGAGCAGATCGGCGACGGGGGGAAAGCGCCGGTCCGCCGAGGCGAGCAGCTTTTCCAGCGTGCGCGCTTCCGCATCCAGCCGGCCGAAGCTGCGCTCCGCCTCCGAAAGGCGGGGCCTCACGGCGTCGAGGGCCTGGCGGGCGGCGAGATGGGCCGCTTCCGCCTCGGCGGCGGCCTCCTCGGCCACCATCAGCCGGTCGCGCGCCATGTCCGCCTCGGCGCGCCGCCGCTCCAGGTCCGCGCTGCCCGCCTCCTGGCGCAGGCGGGCCTCCTCCGCATCCACGGAAGCCCGCTCGGCGGCGGTGCGCCCGAGCCGTGCGCGGGCATCGCGCAGTTGGGCCTCCAGCGCGGAGCGGCGGGCGCCCACATCGGCATAAATGCGCGTGCGCTCCTCCAGTTCGCGTTCCGCCAGAAGCAAACGGCGCTCGGCATCCGCCAGCGCCAACTGGACGTCGCGCGCGGCATCTCCCGCCACCGCCTCGTCCTCGCGCAGGAGTTCCGCCTCCTCCTCGAGGCGCGCGATGACGCCCTCGGCATCGGCGGACAGAGCATGCTCGCGGGCCATGTCCTGCGCCAGTTGGGCGAGCCGCTGTTCCAGCTCCTGGCGGCGGCTGGCAAGGCGCGCCTCTTCGCGGTCCAATTCCGCCCGCGCCAAGGTGAGGCGCTGCACGCGCGCCGCGGCGGCGGCATCGGCCTGCCGCAGGCCCGGCAATTGGTGGGCGGCGAGCGCCTGAAGGCGGGCGGCCTCGCTCTGGTCGCGGGTGCGCTCCGCCACTTCGCGCAGCGCCGCCTGGGCGGTGCGCTCGGCCTCCACCAGATGCTGGGCGGTCTCGCGCCAGCGCGACCACAAAAGCGCCGCCTCCTGGCGCCGCACCTCCTCGGACAGGAGGCGATAGCGCGCTGCCTGACGGGACTGGCGGCGCAAGGCGTCGATCTGCCCACCCATCTGGCCGACCACATCCTCGACGCGCAGCAGATTCTGCTCGGCGGCCTTCAGGCGCAATTCGGCCTCGTGGCGCCGCGCATGCAGGCCTGCGACTCCCGCCGCCTCCTCCAGGATGCGGCGGCGCGCGGCGGGCTTGGCGCCGACGATCTCGCCGATCTGCCCCTGGCGGACCAAGGCCGGAGAGCGCGCCCCGGTGGAGGCGTCCGCGAAGAGAAGGTGGACGTCGCGCGCCCGCACGTCCCGCCCATTGATGCGATAGCTCGATCCCGCCCCGCGCTCGATGCGCCGCACCACTTCCAGCGCGTCATTGTCGTTAAAGGCGGCCGGCGCGGTGCGGTCGCTATTGTCGAGATGCAGGGCGACTTCGGCCGCGTTGCGGGACGGGCGGCTCGTGGTGCCGGAAAAGATGACGTCGTCCATGTCCTGGGCACGGAATGCCTTGTAGGAACTTTCCCCCATGGCCCAGCGCATGGCTTCAACGAGGTTGGACTTGCCGCAGCCGTTCGGACCCACGATGCCGGTAAGGCCGGGTTCGATCAGGATCTCGGTCGGCTCCACGAAGGTCTTGAAGCCGAGGAGCCGGAGGCGGGTGAACTTCATGGCGGGGCGATGTGCCAGCCTTTTCCCGTTGCGGTCAAATGCAGCCTGCGGCGGGAACCCCCGCGGGGCAAGGCGCCGCGCGCCACGATCCACAGGCGCGCGGCGATTTTCGCGTCCCGCACAACCCTCGGGCGCGGCACGGCGCGCAAATTCCGTTTCCCTCCCGCCCATGGGCGCACTAGAACCGCCGGCGATTGCGTTTCCGCGCCGCCGCCCCATCTAAGGGGCGCACCGCGGAGGGATCGCGGGGCCGGCTGGAGGGACGAGGACAGATGTTGCTCAATCAGGGCGAAGCCAATCGCGGGGCCGCGGGCGCGTCGGCCGACATCATCGACACCACCACCCAGACCTTCATGGCCGACGTGATCGAGGAATCGCGGCGCCGGCCCGTTCTGGTGGATTTCTGGGCGCCCTGGTGCGGCCCCTGCAAGACCCTCGGCCCGGTGATCGAAAAGGCGGTGACCGCCACCAAGGGCAAGGTGAAGCTTGCCAAGATGAATATCGACGAGCACCCCGCCATTGCGGGGCGGCTCGGCATCCAGTCCATTCCGGCGGTCTATGCCTTCGTGAACGGCCAGCCCGTGGACGGCTTTATGGGCGCGCTGCCGGAAAGCCAGGTCACGGCCTTCATCGAGCGTCTGACGGGAGGGGCGGCGGATGCCGACCTCGCCGAAGTGCTGGCGGCGGGCGAACAGGCGCTGAGCGAGGGCGATGCCCCCGGCGCGGCCGAGATCTTCGCCCATGTGCTGGCGCAGGAGCCGGAGAACCTCAAGGCGTTGGGCGGGCTGGTGCGCGCGCAAATTCTCGGCGGCGCGCTGGAGCAGGCCAAGGCGACACTCGCCATGACCCCCGCCGGCAAGGAGACCGACGCCGCCATCGCGGCGGCCCGCGCCGCGCTCGAATTGGCCGAACAGGCCGCCTCGCTCGGCGATATCGCTCCGCTGGAAGCGGCCGTAGCGAAGGATCCGAGCGATTTCCAGTCGCGGTTCGATCTCGCCCTCGCCTACAATGCGCGCAACAAGCGCGACCTCGCGCTCCAGCACCTGCTGGACATCGTGCGGCGCGACCGCACCTGGAACGAGGACGGCGCCCGCAAGCAGGTTCTCCAGTTGTTCGAAGCCTGGGGGCCGACCGATCCGCATACGGTGGCGGGGCGTAAAAAGCTCTCGACCATCCTTTTCTCCTGACCGTTCAAGGACCGCCGTGGCCGCGCACCGCTCTTATCACGCCCCCGAGGATGTCCCCTCGGTGGTGCCCGTGTTCCCGCTCTCGGGGGCGCTGCTGCTGCCGCGCGCGGAATTGCCGCTCAACATTTTCGAGCCGCGCTATCTCGCCATGGTGGATGCCGCGCTCGCCGGGGAGCGGCTGATCTGCATGGTGCAGCCGGACGAATCGCGGGCCGGTGACGCGCGGGGCCCGGCCTTGTTCCAGGTGGGGTGCCTCGGGCGCCTCACCCAGTTCGCCGAGACCGATGATGGCCGCTATCTCATCACGCTCACCGGCATTTGCCGGGTGCGGATCGGCACCGAGGAACCCGTCGTCACGCCCTACCGGCAATGCCGGGTGGATGCGAGCCCCTATGCGCATGATTTCGAGGAAGGCGTCGGCGAAGAGAGCGTGGACCGCTCCTCCCTGCTCTCGGCCCTCGCCGATTTTCTCGAAGCCAACAAGCTTGAGGCGGACTGGGACGGGATCCAGCAGGCCGGCACCGAGACGCTGGTGAATGCGCTCTCCGTCATGTCTCCCTATGGCGCGCTGGAAAAGCAGGCGCTGCTGGAGGCGAAGGACCTGAAGGAACGTGCCGAGATGCTGGTCGCCATCACGCAGATGATGCTGGCGCGCATGCCCGGCGGGGACGACGGCGAACCCTCCATCCAGTAAGGCCCCGGCTCAATAGCCGGGCGCCGGACCGGTCCGGTCCAGCCCCGCGAGGAAATCTTCCGCCTTGGCTTTCAGGGCCGCGCGCTGCCCCGCCTCCATGCGAGCGAGCGTCTGGTAGGGCATGGCCATGCGGGGATTGGGCTTGAGGCGCGCCTCATTGTCCATGAGGAAGGCCCAATAAAGCGCATTGAAGGGACAGGCGCTCGCGCCCAGTTTCTCGCCGGGATCAAAGCGGCAGGACCGGCAATAGTCCGACATGCGGTTGATATAGGCGCCCGAGGCCGCATAGGGCTTCGAGGCGAGGCGCCCGCCATCCGCGAACAGGACCATGCCCTGCACATTGGGCAGTTCCACCCATTCATAGGCGTCCGCATAGACCGCGAGATACCAATCCTGGACGGCGCGCGGGTCAAGGCGGGCGAGCAGCGCGAAATTGCCCGTCACCATCAGGCGCTGGATATGATGGGCGTAGGCGGTGCGCCGGGTCACGTCCACGGTCGCCGCGAGACAGGCCATGTCGGTCTCGCCGGTCCAATAGAAGGCGGGCAAGGGACGCCTGGCGTCGAGCGCGTTCGTGTCCGCATAAGCGGGCATGTCGAGCCAATAAAGGCCGCGCACGAATTCGCGCCAGCCGATGATCTGCCGGATGAAGCCCTCCACCGCATTCAGCGGGGCCGCCCCCGCCTGAAACGCAGCCTCGGCCCGCTGACACACTTCAAGCGGGGTGAGGAGGCCGCAATTGAGATAGGGCGAGAGCACCGCATGAAAGAGGAAGTCCTCGCCCGTCTTCATGGCGTCCTGGAAATCACCGAATGACGGCAAGGCCTGGGCGATGAAATCCTCCAGGGCGCGGAGCGCATCGGCGCGCGTCACCCCCCAGCCGAAGCCCTCCAATGTTCCGAAATGATCTGCGAAGGTCCGCTCCACCAGATCGAGAACCTCGCGCGTGACAGCATCGGGCGCGAACCGACGCCGATGCGGCACATGGGTGCTGGCGGGCAGGCGCTTGCGGTTGGCGGCGTCGAAATTCCATTGGCCGCCGACCGGCTGGTCGCCGTCCATGAGCAGGCCGGTCTTGCGGCGCATCTGGCGATAGAAGAACTCCATGCGCAGGCTGCGCCGCCCCTCCGCCCAGGCCTCGAACTCCTCCAGCGTGGCGATGAAGCGCGTGTCGGGCCGGATATGGACCGGCACGGGCAGGGTTTCGCGCCAGGTCTCCATCATCTGGCGCACCCGCCACTCCCCCGGCTCGGTCAGCACCATCTGGTCCGGGCGATGCCGCGCGAGCGCGGCCGCAACGACGGCGTCGAGACTTTCGGGCGTGTCGGGGTCGTCGTAGCGCCAATAGTCCACGCGCACGCCGCGCGCCGAAAGCTCGGCCGCGAAATGGCGCATGGCGCTGAACAGGAAGGCGATCTTCTGTTTGTGATGGCGCACATAGGTCGCTTCGGCGCGCACCTCCGCCATTACCACCACGTCGGAGGCGGGGTCGAGCCCGTCCAGAGCCGTCAGGCCGGGGGTGAGCTGATCTCCCAGGATGAGACGCAGCGTTCCGCTCACGGCACGCGCTCGCTTTTGCGGCGATTCGCGCGGCAGCGGTCCGAGCAATATTTCACCTCCTCCCAGACCGCCTTCCATTTGCGGCGCCACGTGAAGGGGCGCCCGCACGTCGCGCAGAGGCGGGTCGGCAGATCGCTTTTGCGGCGCATGGGATGCCGGTCAGCCCTTGGTGCGCAGTGACGCGCGCCCGCCATCCACCCCGATCACCTGCCCGGTGATCCAGCCCGCCTCCCGCGACAGAAGGAAGGCCGCGAGCGCCGCGATATCCTGCGGCTCGCCGAGGCGGCCGAGCGCATGCAGGCCCGCGATCGCTTCCGCGACGGGCGCGTTGTCGGTGAGAGCCTGGGCGAGCGGGGTGCGGGTCAAAGAGGGCGCGATGGCGTTGACCCGCACCTTGGGCGCAAGCTCCGCCGCCAAGGCGCGCGTCAGCCCCTCAACCGCACCCTTCGCCATGGAAATGGAGGCATGGGCGGAAAAGCCCTGCCCCACGGCCACGCTGGAGAAGAACAGCACAGAGGCCGGGTCCGCCGAAGCCTTCAGCGCCGGCAGCACGGCCTGCACGGCCAGCGCCGCGCCCTCGGCATTGATGCGGAAATCGCGTGCGAAATCCGCAGGCCCCAGGCGCGACAGCGGCTTCAGCGTGATGGTGCCGACCGCATAGACGAGGCCGGCCAGCGGCGCGCCCGCCTCAGCCGCCACCCGAGCGAAGAGGCTGTCGTCGGTGACGTCTCCCACCGTGAACGCCGCGCCCAGTTCCGCCGCTGCGGCGGCGAGGCGGGTCACGTCGCGGCCCACCAAGTGCAGGTCAAACCCGCGCTGGTGCAGAAGCCGCGCGGTGGCAACGCCAATGCCGCCGCTCCCGCCATAGACCACGATCTTCGCCATGGGCACCTCCCGATGAGCCGCATCGGCCCGAGGGAAAGATACGTCGGCGAAGCGTCCCCTGGTTCAGGGTTCGGCGGCGAAGCGCATGCGGCCCGCGGGCGCGAGCGTCGTCACATGGTAGGTGCGCACCTCGACACTGCCGCCCACTTCGATCGTGAGCACCAGCAGACCGTCGGAGACCGCGGTGGAGAGGATACGGCTCCCCTTGGGGAGCGTCGCCGTCACGTCGCCCGGGCTGACGCTCTTGCTCGACAGCATCCGATAGGCGATGACACCCAGGATCGACGCGACGCCGAGCACCATCACGAGGATGGACACGCTTGAGAAGCGCCGCACCTTGCGCAGGATGCGCTCCTGCTCCGGGGTCAGCGGCTCCTGGTTGTCGGGCTCGGACGGGCTGAAGAACATGGTTCGACCTGAATATGTACCGGGAGATGGCCTGGAGGAAGAGACCTCCGAGGCGGAGGGACTGGACGGCGCCGAAGCCGAGACGCGATCCGTGACGGTCTCGCCGGAGGAAGCCGGTGAGCGCATCGACCGTCTGCTCGCGGCCCGCCTCGCCCCCTTGAGCCGGACCCGCATCCAGCGCCTGGTGGCGGAGGGACAGATCCTGAACGGCGAGAGAGTGGTAGGAGACGCAGCGGAACGGGTCAATGCCGCAGACGTCCTCACTTTGCGCTTACCCCCGGCCGAGCCGGCCGAGCCGCTGCCCGAGGCCATCCCGCTCACGGTCGCGTTCGAGGATGCGTCCCTCATCGTCGTGGACAAGCCCGCGGGCCTGGTGGTGCATCCCGCCCCCGGCAACTGGAGCGGGACCTTGGTTAACGCGTTGCTTCATCATTGCGGCGCCAGCCTTTCGGGCATTGGCGGGGTGCGGCGCCCCGGCATCGTCCATCGCCTGGACAAGGACACGTCTGGCCTTCTGGTGGTCGCGAAGACCGACGCCGCCCACCGCTCCCTCGCCGCCCAGTTCGCGGACCATGGGCGGACCGGACATCTGGAGCGCGCCTATCTGGCCTTCGTCTGGGGCGTGCCGGACATGCGCGGCACCGTGGACGCGCCCATCGACCGGCACCCGGCCAGCCGGGTGAAGATGGCGGTGCGCTCGGGCGGGCGCGAGGCCATCACCCATTGGCGGCTCATCGAGACGTTCGCGGACGCGGCGGGCCAGCCGGTGGCCTCTCTTGTGGAATGCCGGCTGGAGACGGGGCGCACCCATCAGATCCGCGTCCACATGGCCCATATCGGCCATCCGCTGCTTGCGGACGAGGTTTATGGGACCGGCTTCAAGACCAAGCCGGCGCGCCTCGCACCCCCTGCCCGCGCGGTCGTGGAGCAATTGGGCCGTCAGGCCCTCCACGCCGCCCATCTCAGCTTCGAGCACCCGGCAGATGGGGCAGTGATGGCCTTCGACAGCCCTCTGCCGGACGAATTGGAAAACCTGCGGCGGGCTCTCGCGGTGACGTGAGGGGATCAAATCTTTCGCAGCGCCGTTCCGATCTATATGCTTCGCTGTTGCGGTCGGCGTCAGCGGCCGTGGATGCGGCTGCCGCCAGCGGGGCCGCGAGGCAAGGAGGCCATCCATGGCCCAGTCGAACCACATGCCGCTTCCCAGCGCGGAAGGCGGCCTGACCCGTTACCTGGAGGAAATCCGGCGGTTCCCCATGCTGGAGCCGCAGGAAGAATATATGCTCGCCAAGAGTTGGCGCGAGCATGGGGATCGCGATGCCGCGCACCGGCTCGTGACCAGCCATTTGCGGCTCGTGGCAAAGATCGCCATGGGATATCGCGGCTATGGCCTGCCCATTTCCGAAGTGATTTCCGAAGGCAATGTGGGCCTCATGCAGGCGGTGAAGCGGTTCGAGCCCGAGAAGGGGTTCCGCCTCGCCACCTATGCCATGTGGTGGATCCGTGCCTCGATCCAGGAATACATCCTGCGCTCCTGGAGCCTCGTGAAGATGGGCACCACGGCGGCGCAGAAGAAGCTGTTTTTCAATTTGCGCAAGGCCAAGAGCCAGATTTCCGCCCTTGAGGAGGGGGATCTGCGCCCCGATCAGGTGAAGCAGATCGCCACCAAGCTCGGCGTGACCGAGCAGGACGTGGTGGACATGAATCGCCGTCTCTCGGGCGACGCCTCCCTTAACGCGCCGCTGCGCGAGGATGCGGATGGCGGCGGGGAATGGCAGGATTGGCTCGTCGACGATCACGACACCCAGGAAAGCGTCCTGGCCGAGCATGAAGAGCTGGAGAACCGGCGCAATGCCTTGGCGGGCGCGCTCTCGGTGCTGAACGAGCGGGAGCGGCGCATCTTTGAGGCGCGGCGCCTGTCCGAGGATCCGGTGACGCTGGAGGAACTGGCCGCCGAATTCGGCGTGTCGCGCGAGCGGGTGCGCCAGATCGAGGTGCGGGCGTTCGAGAAGGTGCAGAAGGCGGTCGTGGACCGCGTGCGCGCCTTGGAGGCGCCGGAGGTGGAATCCGTCTGAAGACGGTGTCCCCCACCCTATGGAAGGCCGCCTCCGGGCGGCCTTTTTCTATCAGGCCGCCGCCGCGAGCATCTTGCCCACTTCCTGAACCAGATCGCGCAGATGGAAGGGCTTGGACAGGACCTTGGCCTCGCAGGCCGCTTCCATGTCCGCATTCAGCGCCACCGCCGCGAAGCCGGTGATGAACATGACCTTCAGGTCCGGGTCCAGCTCGGTGGCCCGGCGCGCCAGTTCGATGCCGTCCATTTCGGGCATCACGATATCGGTGAGAAGCAGCTCGAACGGCTCCTCCCGCATGCGCTCATAGGCCGAACGGCCATTGTCGAACGAGGCCACCTGGTATCCGGCATTCTGAAGGGCCTTCACCAGGAACCGGCGCATGTCGTTGTCATCTTCGGCCAAAAGGATCTTCGACACGCTCTCTTCCTCACATCCCTGCGCGTTTTGGCGGGCCTCCGGCGGCTCCGACGCATCCATGGCTGTCTTGCGCCCGAACGGGTAAATTCGAAGTGAACCGGATCGCCCCTTCACAAGGGGGGCGCCGCTTGCGCAGTATGGCGCAGCCGCGTCAGCGCTTGAAGGACCCTTGCCCCCGTGACCGCCTGCCTCGCAGATATCATTGATCCGCCTTTTGAAATCCTGGCGCCGGACGATGTCGTGGCGCCATTCATTTTCAATTCACCCCATTCGGGACGGATCTATCCGCGCGCCTTCGTGGAGCAGGCGCGGCTGGATTTCGAGGCGCTGCGCCGGTCCGAGGACAGTTTCGTGGACGAATTGTTCGCGGACGTGGTGGGCGCCGGCATGCCGCTGATGCGGGCACTGTTTCCCCGCGCCTTCCTGGACCTCAATCGCGAGCCCTATGAGTTGGACCCGCGCATGTTTGAGGGCCGGCTTCCCTCCTTCGCCAATACCCGATCCATCCGCGTTTCGGGCGGGCTCGGCACCATCGCCCGTGTGGTGGGGGATGCGCAGGAAATCTATCAGCGCCGTCTGACCGTCGCGGAGGCGTTGGAGCGCATCGAGGCCTATTACAAGCCCTACCACCAGGCTCTGAGGCGGCTGCTCGCCCGCGCTCAGCGGCGATTCGGCATGGCGGTTCTGGTGGATTGCCACTCCATGCCGTCCGGCCCCATGCGCGAAGAGGGTGCGCGCGCGGACATCGTGCTGGGCGATCGCTACGGCACCAGTTGCGCGCCGGCCATTCCCGATCTGCTGGAACGGGCGCTCGCGGCGCGTGGCTACCAGGTGGTGCGCAACAAGCCCTATGCGGGCGGCTACATCACCGAGCATTACGGCAACCCGGCCAGCGGCCTCCACGCGGTGCAGATCGAGATCAATCGCGGGCTCTACATGCACGAGGCAACGTATGAGCGGGCCGCAGGCTTCTATCAGGTGCGGCGCGACCTCGCGGAGGTGATGGCGCAGTTGATGGAACTGGGCGCAGACGCTCTGCAGCCGCCGCGCGCCGCAGCGGAATAGAGATTTTCGATCATTCGAAAAACGTGCCTTGCGTTTTTCGAATGGCAGATATACGAATTTGCGGACAGGGGAACCGACGCAGATCGGAAGCCCGTGGCGGACGTTTCGTCGGCCCAAAAAAGAAAGGGGCCGTCCGCAAGCGAACGGCCCAAGTCTAGGGAGGAAACGCCCAAGGAGGGCAGCGACACAGCGACGCCAATCGCCATGTCGCAATGCAGCAATAGCCCATTGCGGCGCCGAAAATCAAGTGGGTTTTCCTGGGATTTTTTATTATTTGATATAAGCCATTGATATTTAAAGAGATATATTAATACAAATTCATCTGCGGCGCAGCCGTAGGTGTCCCTCTCCAGACAGACACCACCCCAGGCGCGCCTCTAGCGGGGCCTTAGCCATGGCGAGATCGAATCTGTGACGGAGAGGAGAGGGCGAGAGAAAAATCTCCGCCGTGCCCGCGCGCTGGCGCAGGGCAAAAGAAAGGGGCCGCCCGGCTGACCGGAGCGGCCCAAGTCTAGGGAGGAAACGCCCAAGGAGGGCAGCGGTATCGCGAGGCGACACCGCGCCCTAATAATATGGGCTCCGATCACCATCGCCACAAGACAGATGTCCGCTGATTTTTTAAGCACGCCTATTCGGCGAGCACTCTTTAT
>JASBUY010000195.1 GCA_030147645.1 Aquabacter sp.
TCGCGTCAAATGCGCCGGCCCACCTCCACCGGCGATGAGGATCACGTCATGACCTATGTCGTCACCGAGAACTGCATCCGCTGCAAATATACGGACTGCGTCTCTGTGTGCCCGGTGGATTGCTTCTATGAAGGCGAGAACATGCTCGTCATCCACCCGGACGAGTGCATCGATTGCGGCGTGTGCGAGCCGGAATGCCCCGCCGAGGCCATCAAGCCCGACACCGAGGGTGGGCTCGAGAAGTGGCTCTCGCTGAATGCCGAATATGCCAAGGTCTGGCCGAACATCACCATCAAGCGCGACGCCCCGGCCGATGCCAAGGAATGGGACGGCAAGCCCGGCAAGGACGAACTGTTCTCCCCCGAGCCCGGCACCGGCGACTGAGGGGCTTGCTCCCGCCCGCTCCATGGACGCGATCATCACGGAGCGGCTGCGCCTTCGGTCGATTACGCCCGCCGACGCGCGCGGTCTGTTCGCTTATCTGGAGCATCCCCGCGCCAGTTGCTTCCTGTCCCTGAGGCTGGCCGATCTTTTTGCCGCCGAGGTCGAGGCCCGCGCCCGCAGCGGCGACGACACCCAGATCGCCGTCTGCCTGCGCGACAGCGACCGGCTCATCGGCGACCTCTTCTGCGTGCCGGAGCCGCCGGACACCTATTCCGTCGGCTGGAATTTCAACGCGGATTTCGGCGGGGCGGGTTACGCCCACGAAGCGGCGCGCGCGTTGTTCGCTGACCTGTTCACGCGGCGCGGGGCGCGGCGCCTCTATGCCTATGTGGAAGAGGACAACCTCGCCTCGCAGCGCCTGTGCGACCGGCTCGGCATGCGGCGCGAAGGGCTGTTCCTGCAATTCATCTCGTTTCGTACCGATGCGGCTGGCGCGCCGGTCTACGAGAACACCTTCCAGTATGCCCTTTTGAAACACGAATGGACGGGCGGCCAGAGCACGTTCCGATCTGATTGAATCAATCCAATCGGAAATCGCCCTCTAACTCATTGATAGAGGAAGCGTTAGCCAATCAGTCTGCGCTGCAGGCAGATCGGCGCATGCTTTAGGGAAACATCTTCAGCGGTCGATACTGGTAGAGCGACAAGCGGCCGTCGGGCATGAGATAGGCGCGCCCGAACGGGTAGGTCTTGAGGTCGTTCACCCCGATATAGATCACCGGACCCATGGGCGTGCTCGCCCCCGGCTTGCGGCAGGGCACTGAAATCTCGACCGCGCCGCCAGCCGCATATTTGGTTCCCCGCTCCACCTTCTCGACATTGCCCTTGACCTGGCAATAGCCGAACGGTTCGGCGGGCTCCGTCACGCCGGTGACTTTCACCACGATGACGTCCTGCGCGCTGTTTCGCGCCCGCTCATAATATTCCGGGGCCATCAGGGCCCCCGCCGGCACCGTCCCCACGACCAATCCGACAAGGGCAAATCCCAACCCGCTCGCAATCTTCCCTGACAATCTGTGCACGCCCGCCTCCGTTCAGCATCAACGACACTATCATGGCGCCGACCCGCGCGCCTGTTTGATCGGCCGGCATTTCCGGGTAGAAGGACGCATGCTCGACCCGACCGCTCCCCTTGCCGCCGCGAAGGCCGGCGATCCCGATTTCACGCGCCGGCGCACCTTCGCGATCATTTCCCACCCGGACGCGGGCAAGACCACGCTGACCGAAAAGCTCCTGCTCGCCTCCGGCGCCATCCGCCAGGCGGGGCAGGTGAAGGCGCGCGGCGAGCGGCGGCGCACCCGCTCGGACTGGATGGAGATCGAGCAGCAGCGCGGCATTTCGGTCACCTCCTCGGTGATGACCTTCGAGCGCGACGGGATCGTCTTCAACCTCCTGGACACGCCCGGCCACTCGGACTTTTCCGAGGACACCTACCGCACCCTGTCCGCCGTGGACGCGGCGGTGATGGTGATCGATGCCGCCAAGGGCATCGAAAGCCAGACCCGCAAGCTGTTCGAGGTCTGCCGGCTGCGCGACATCCCCATCTTCACCTTCATCAACAAGGTGGACCGCGAAGGCCTGGACCCGATCGGCCTCATGGACGACATCTCGGCGACCCTCGCGCTGGACCTGACCCCCTTCACCTGGCCCATCGGCATGGGCGTGGATGCGCGCGGCCTCATCGACGTGCCCGGCAAGCGCGCGCTGCTGGCCGAGGAGCGCGGCGGGCCGCTGACCCGCATCGTGCCGTTCGAAAACCCCGAGGACCTGATCGGCCTCGAAGGGGTGGAGGAGCGCATCCTCAACGAGAGCGTGGAGGGCCTGTCCCTCGCCCTCGGCATCCTGCCCGGCTTTGACCTGGAAAGCTTTCGCGAGGGCCATCTCTCGCCGGTCTTTTTCGGCAGCGCCATCAAGGAAGCGGGCGTCGCGGAACTGCTCTCCGGGCTCGGCGGCTTCGGCCCAAGCCCGCTGCCCCGCACCGCCAAGGACCGCACCGTGGAGCCGGCGGAGGCGAACGTCTCCGGCTTCGTGTTCAAGGTCCAGGCCAATATGGACCCGAACCACCGCGACCGCGTCGCCTTCGTGCGCCTGTGCTCGGGCACCTTCAAGCGCGGCATGAAGCTGTTCAATTCCCGCGAAAAGCGCCAGATGGCCATCGCCAATCCCATCTTCTTCTTCGCCCAGGAGCGCGAGACGGTGGACGAGGCGGTGGCCGGCGACATCATCGGCATCCCCAATCACGGCATGCTGCGGGTGGGCGATACCCTCTCCGAGGGCGAGGCCATCCGTTTCGAGGGCATCCCGGACTTCGCGCCGGAAATCCTGCGCCGCGTCATGCTGGGCGATCCCATGAAGACCAAGCAGCTGCAGAAGGCGCTGCAGGACATGGCGGAGGAGGGCGTGGTGCAGGTGATGCGCCCCGTCGCCGACCCGCTGCCCATCGTCGGCGTGGTGGGAACGCTCCAGCTCGACGTGCTCGCCTCTCGGCTTGAGAAGGAATATGGCGTTCCCATCCGCTACGAGACCGTCTCCTACGTCACGGCGCGCTGGGTGGTGGGCGAGCATGCCGAGGTGGAGCGCTTCACCGAGGCCAACCGCTTCTCCATCGCCCTCGACCGCGACAATGCCCCGGTCTATCTCGCCCGCAGCCAATGGGTGCTGGACCGCGCCATCGAGGAATGGCCCAAGCTCAAATTCCTGGCGGTGAAGGAGCGCGGCTGAACCCGCGCCCCGCCGCGCGCCGGTTCCGGCGCACCGATCCAAAGAGGAACCTTCCATGTCCCACGCGCAGCTTGAAGCCACCATCAACGACGCCTTCGAAAACCGGGCGCAGATCGATTCCTCCACCCGCGGCAAGGTGCGCGAAGCGGTGGAACATGCCTTGAAGCTGCTGGACCAGGGCGAGGCGCGCGTCGCGGCGCCGGCCGAGGACGGCACGTGGCAGGTTAATCAATGGCTGAAGAAGGCCGTGCTCCTGTCCTTCCGCCTCAATGAGATGAACGTCATCACCGGCGGCCCGGGCGGGGCGGCCTGGTGGGACAAGGTGCCGTCCAAGTTCGAGAGCTGGAACAGCGCCGATTTCCGCAAGGCCGGCTTCCGCGCCGTGCCCGGCGCCATCGTGCGCCATTCCGCCTATATCGCGCCCAACGTGGTTCTGATGCCCTCCTTCGTCAATCTCGGCGCCCATGTGGGCGAGGGGACCATGGTGGACACCTGGGCGACGGTGGGCTCCTGCGCGCAGATCGGCAAGCATGTCCATCTCTCCGGCGGGGTGGGCATCGGCGGCGTGCTGGAGCCGCTCCAGGCCGGCCCGGTCATTATCGAGGACAATTGCTTCATCGGCGCCCGCTCGGAAGTGGTGGAAGGCGTCGTGGTGCGGCGCGGCTCGGTCCTCTCCATGGGCGTGTTCATCTCGGCCTCCACCAAGATCGTAGACCGCGAGACCGGCGAGATCTTCATCGGCGAAGTGCCGCCCTATTCGGTGGTCGTGCCCGGCACGCTGCCCGGCAAGCCCCTGCCGGACGGTCGCCCCGGCCCCTCGCTCGCCTGCGCCGTCATCGTCAAGCGCGTGGACGAGCAGACCCGCTCCAAGACCTCCATCAACGACCTGCTGCGCGACTGAGCGCGGCCGGTCCCGCCGGACTTGGGGCTCTGCCGCGCGGTCCGGCGGGAAAACTCCGGTCGTAAGGGCGGAGCAAACGGGAATAAGGCGTCAACAATGGCGCGGAACCTGGCGCTCCGATGCCTGTTCCCGCGTCTTGCGTCCTGCGCGGCCCGCCGATCCATGGCCGGGGAAAAGTCTTGCAATCCCGCTTGCCAGCGCGATTCCAGCCGCTATATTCCGCCGCCTCGCCCAGGCGTTTGCTCTCAACCGGCAAACCGCCCAATCAGCGGCCCGCCCCCAAGGCGGCACCTGGGACGGCTTGGACCTAAGGCGGCTTACGCGCGGATATCCCCGCCTAAGCCGGTGTTCCCGCCGGAACGGAGAGGTGGCCGAGTGGTTGAAGGCGCACGCCTGGAACGCGTGTATACGGGAAACCGTATCGAGGGTTCGAATCCCTCTCTCTCCGCCACTTCAGTCCCTGAGTGGGCACTGAGTTTACGCCACTTCCCGCCACAAGCGTCTGTAGCAGCCGGGACTTCGATCCCATGATACGAACCTCGCCTTCAGCTACCTCGACGCGCTGCGCGAGCGCACGCAGGTGGTCGCGGCGATAACCGCCGCTTTCCAGCCGGATACGGTCGCGGGCGGTTGCGGCGAACTTTCGCAGCATCTGTGGCGTCACCGCCTTCTGGCCGGTGTTCTGAAGCATGGCCTGCGCCCGGTCGGCATCGGCCTTGGCCTGATCGCGGATGGCTTTGAGGCCGTCGATACGATCTTTCAGCGCCGGATCGTTCAGATCGGCAACGCCCGCCTCGATGGCGTCATAGAGCCGCTTGAGGCGTAGTTCCGATTCGGCTGAGCGCTTGTTTAACTCGGCGATATGCTCGCGGCGGCGCTCGGCGTGTTCTTCCCTCCGGTCGAGTGCTGCGGCAAGAACGGTTTCCAACCGCTCGGGTTGGAGTAGCTGTTTCTCAAGGTGATTGACGACCAGATCGTCCAGCTTCTCCATCGGCACGGCCATGCCCTCGCAGGCGGTCGGCCCCTGCCGCGCCTTCATTGAACAGGCATAATAACGATAGCGCCCGCCCTTGCCGGTACGGATGGTCATGGCCCCGCCGCACTTGGCGCAATGGATCAGGCCGGTCAGCATGGTCGGGCCGCTGATGACGCGGGCGGGCATGACCTTGGGATTGCGGGCCTTGAGCAGCTTCTGCACCGCGTCGAAGGTTTCGCGTTCGATGATCGGCGGGACAGGAACCGTCACGATCTCGCTGACCGGCTTCAATTCCTTGGTCTTGGATCGCTTGTTGAACTCATGCTCGCCCATGTAGGTGCGACGGGTCAGAATACGGTGAACCTGCCCGATGCCCCAACGCCCGCCGTCGCGGGTGAAGATACGGCGGCTGTTAAGATAGGAGACGATGTTCTTGACGCCCATCTGGCCGGTGGTGCCGTCACCTTCCAGCGCAAGACGATAGATCAGCCGCACCGTGTCGGCGTGCAGCGGGTCGATCTCAATCTTCTTCTTCACCTTGGCTCCGCGCTGCTCGGCGGCAACGGTGCGATAGCCGATAGGAGGAAGCGAGCCGTTCCAGAATCCTTGCCGGGCATTCTCCTTCAAGGCCCGGATGACGTGTTAGGCATTTTCCTTGGACTGGTATTCATCGAACAGCGCCATGATCTGCCGCATCATGACGTGCATGGGGTCATCCCCCATTTCCTGAGTTATCGAGACCAGCTTCACGCCGTTCTTCGCCAGCTTCCTGACATAGAACTCCAGCTCGAAGTGATCGCGGAAGAAGCGCGAGAAGCTATGCACCACGACAATATCGAACGGCGCGGGCTTCGACGTGCCCGCCTCGATCATGCGCTGGAACTCCGGGCGGCGGTCATTGGTGGCCGATGCGCCGGGTTCGATGAAGGTTTCGACCAGTTGCAGGTTGCGGGCCTCGCAATAGGCTTCGCCCTGCCGCTTCTGGTCGGGAATGGAAACGTCATGCTCGGCCTGCCGCGCCGTCGAGACGCGAAGGTAAAGGGCGGCGCGCAGCGCTACATGAGGCAGAGAATTGCCTGCGCTCGGAGATGTCATGGCGTTTCTCCCGACAAAAGACGCTGCGCCGTCGCAACAGGCAGATACAGCGTATTGGGCCGATCAATCAGCGCCGTGAACCCGAAAGCGGCGTAGAAAGCCGCTGCCTTCTCGTCGATGGCGTCGGCGAATATGGCATGAGCGCCTATCGGTGCTTCGGCGATTGTCTTGATGGCATCGAACAACAGCGCCTCCCCGAGTCCAAACCCGGCATAGGAGCTATCGCGCCCAAGCCATCCGATCAGCACCGCCGGAACTGTCGGATAGCGCGGCAATCGGCTCGCCAATGGCTCGGGCACGGCCATGAGCGGCACGTTGCTCGATGAGAGCGTGTAAAAGCCCGCTATCCGGTCGGTCTCAAGGTCACGGGCGACAAAGCAGGTCGCATAT
>JASBUY010000196.1 GCA_030147645.1 Aquabacter sp.
CGCAAGGTCCTCAAGATCGCGAAAGAGCCCATCTCCCTCGAAACGCCCATCGGCGACGAGGAGGACAGCCATCTCGGCGATTTCATCGAGGACAAGAACGCGGTTCTTCCCATCGATGCGGCCATTCAGTCGAACCTGCGCGAGACCACGACGCGCGTGCTCGCCTCGCTCACGCCCCGCGAGGAGCGCGTGCTGCGCATGCGCTTCGGCATCGGCATGAATACCGACCACACCCTGGAAGAGGTGGGTCAGCAATTCTCCGTGACGCGCGAGCGTATCCGCCAGATCGAAGCCAAGGCGCTGCGCAAGCTGAAGCACCCCTCGCGCTCGCGCAAGCTGCGGAGCTTCCTCGACAATTGAGCTCAAGCGGAAGCTTCCGGCTTTGACAGTCAACGGCGGGCGCGAGCCCGCCGTTTTTGTTTGGCGCGCCCGATTTCAGGGAGCGGGGAACGATCCGGACAGGCGGTCATTGTGCTTCGGGGCGCCACGCAACGGAGCATACGATGCCGAATCCTTTGGACGGGAAGCGCATTCTCATTCTTGCCACCCATGGCTTTGAACAATCGGAACTGGAAGTGCCGCGCGACCGCCTGCGCGCAGCGGGCGCGCAGGTCGATGTGGTCTCGCCCGAGAGCGGCGAGATCAAGGGATGGGACGAGAAGAACTGGGGTCGTCCGGTCAAGGTGGACCGCGCGCTCAGCGACGCGCGCGAGGGCGATTATGACGCCATCGTCCTCCCCGGCGGCCAGATCAATCCCGATGTGCTGCGGGCCAATCCGGACGCGGTAAAACTGGTCAAGGCCTTCTATGATGCGGGCAAGACGGTTGCCGCGGTCTGCCACGGTCCCTGGCTGCTGGTGGAAGCCGGCATCGCCAAGGGCAAGCGCATGACCTCCTATCAATCCATCAAGACCGACGTGGTGAATGCGGGCGCCCAATGGGAGGACGCGCAGGTGGTGACCGACCAGGGCGTCGTCACGTCCCGCAATCCCGGCGATCTGGAAGCTTTCTGCGCCAAGATCATCGAAGAGGTGCGCGAAGGCCGCCACCAGCGCCGCGCCGCCTGATCGTCCGCCACGGCACGCACGAACCGAACCGGGCGCCCCATCCGGCGCCCGGCTTTTCTCGTCACCGCGCCGGCGCCTCCACAACCAAGGCCACGATGCGCCGGACGACCGGAAGCACCAGGAGCAAGGTCGGAAAGGCGACCGCCCAGGAAATGCCCCAGGCGGACGGCCACAGCGCGAAGAAGTCCGCACCGAAGCCGAGGCTTCGCGCGGTCGAGATGGCCGAGACCACGAAGGTCATGAGCACGGAGAGCACCAGCGGCATCACGAGCGATGCAAATCGCGCGGGAAGCTTGCGGAAGCGGCGGGAAGACGTGGGAGATGACATGGAGCCATCCTCATCAAGGATGGTCTCGCCCGCCCGGAGCGTGACGCACCCGGCCGGCCAAGACCGGTTGGATGCGTTGCCTGACGTCGGACGCTTACGGCACCGATAGGTGCAGCCCCCTTCCACCACAGGCACGGCCTCCGGTCAAGGCGACCGCTCTCGCTCAGGCCGTGCCGATCACGCTCTCGCGGCCGATCAGGCGCGCCAGTTGGCGCATGCGGCCCTGCACCCGCTCATTGACGAGATCCGACAGACGCTGCGGCACGGTCAGGACCAAGGTCTCGCCCCGCACCTCCAGCGAAATGGAGGGCAGGATGCCCGTCATGGCGGCCGACAAGGAATAGGCCACCCGCATGGCGGCTCCGAGGATGCGGGCGCGGTCCATCATGCCGGGCGTCATCAGGGCGAGGATGGAGGGCACGGGCTCCTCGGGAGTGAGGCCCACATGGCGGAAATAGACCGGCAACGCCACCGCGATGCGGCTCGCATGATCCACCCCGGCAAAGGCCGCATGGGCGATCATGTTGAGGCTCTGCTCGGCGCGGTAATCGGGATGGGCGCGCCAGCTCACATCCGCCAGCAGGCAGGCGGCGTGGCGCACGCGGCGCTCCTCGGCGCTCTCCTCCAGGGTGGGGGAAGAGGCGAACAGCCGGTCGGTCCAGGCGACCAATTCTTCCTGGTGCAGCGGCGAGCGCGAGCGCAGCAGGTTGAATTCCTGCGCCGCGAGCAGCAGCGGGTCTTCCTTTTGCTGGGTCTCGTCCAGAAGCGAATAGAGCAGGCCCTCGCGCACGCCGAGGGCGGAGATCACAACCTGCGCCGGACGTCCGTGGCGCACGAGATTTTCCAGCACCAGGGCGCCATAGGCCAGCAGCGGGCGGCGGGCGACCGAGACCGCCTCGATATTGCCGAGCTGTTCGACGTCACCGCGATGGACCATGCGGGCGAAGGCCAGCGCCTCCTTGGCGGGAATGGTGTAGCCGTGCATCACATGCAGCGGATAGCCCTGCTGGAACATGTGAAGGCGCGCGAGCGCCCGCCATGTGCCGCCCACCGCGAAGAAGGTGCGCCCGGCCATCTTCTTGAGGACCGGCGCGCCCTCCATGGCGTCGCGCACGATCTTTTCCGCCTTGCGCATGGAGCGCGAGGAGCGGTCCTGAAGCGCGAGGCTGCCAAGCGGCAGGGTGATGCCTTCGTCGGCGACGCGCTCGGCCCGCACATCGACCAGTTCGAGCGAACCGCCGCCAAGATCGCCGGCAATGCCGTCCGGCTCATGAATGCCCGAAATGACGCCGAGCGCCGCCAGTTCGGCTTCACGCCGCCCGGTCAGGATCTCGATCTGCGTGCGGCAGATGGCTTCGCATTCCGCGATGAAGGCCGGCCCGTTGGCGGCATCGCGCGAGGCGGCGGTGGCGAGCGCGTAAAGCGTCTCCACCTTCATCGCGTCGCACAAGGCCCGGAACCGACGCAGCGCGGACAGCGCCTTGTCGATGGCGTCCTGGGCGAGGCGGCCCGTCGAGAGCACTTCGCGGCCGAGGCCGCACAGCGCCTTCTCGTTGAAAATGGGGGTCGGCGCGCGCGACAGCGCCTCGTACACCACGAGGCGCACGGAGTTGGAGCCGATGTCGATCACCGCGATCGGCGCGGCGACCGTCATGGGATCTGTCAAATGCGGCTCCCGGCTGCGCCCCTCACCGACGGAGGAGGAGGCTGCGCGGCGAAGAATCTTTGAGAGACTTTCCACGTCCCGACAAGCTCGGATTGGTCATGAAGTAGCGATGAGCGTTGAACGCTTCTTCGCCGGGGGCCGGGACTATGCGTTGAGAGGAGCCGTCGGGCAACACCTCCCAGCTCTGTTCGTTGTCGATAATGTTCGCCACCATGATCTGATCCAGCACCTGCTCATGCACGGTGGGGGTCGTGATGGGGCAAAGTGTCTCGACCCGGCGGTCCAGATTGCGGGGCATCAGGTCGGCCGAGGAGATGTAGACCAGGGCCTTGGAGTGCGGCAGGCCGTGGCCGTTGCCGAAGCAATAGATTCGGCTGTGCTCCAGGAAGCGTCCGACAATGGACTTCACCCGGATATTCTCGGAGAGGCCGGGAATGCCGGGCCGCAGGCAGCAGATGCCGCGCACCACGCATTCCACCTTTACGCCGGCGCCGCTCGCTTTGTAGAGCGCGTCGATGATGACGGGGTCCACCAGCGAATTGCACTTCAGCCAGATGGCGGCCGGGCGGCCCGCCTTGGCATGGGCGATCTCGGCATCGATGTTTTCAAGGATGCGCGGCTTCAGCGTGGTGGGGGAGACCGCCATCACGTCCAGTTCGCCGGGCGTCGCATAGCCGGTGATGAAGTTGAAGATGCGCGCCACGTCCTGGGCGATCACCGGGTCGGCGGTGAAAAAGGACAGGTCGGTATAGATGCGCGCCGTGATGGGGTGATAATTGCCCGTACCCACATGGCAGTAGCTGGCGAGCGCACCGCCCTCGCGGCGCACCACCATGCTGAGCTTGCCATGGGTCTTCAGGTCGATGAAGCCGAACACGACCTGCACGCCGGCGCGCTCCAGGTCGCGCGCCCAGCGGATATTGGCCTCTTCATCGAAGCGCGCCTTCAGTTCCACCAGCGCGGTGACCGACTTTCCGGCCTCTGCGGCTTCGGCCAGCGCCTTCACGATGGGGCTGTCGGAGGAGGTTCGGTAGAGGGTCTGCTTGATGGCGACGACGTTAGGGTCTCGAGCAGCCTGACGGAGAAACTGAACCACCACATCAAAGGATTCATAAGGATGATGGACGACGATATCCTTCTCGCGGATGGCGAGAAAGCAGTCGCCGCCATGGTCCCGAATGCGCTCGGGAAATCGCGCATTGTAGGCCGGAAACTTCAGGTCCGGCCGGTCCACGGACACGAGCTGAGAGAATTCGTTCAGCGCGAGCACGCCGTCCACGACGAAGATTTCCTCGTCATGCATGTTGAGTTCGCGGGCCACGAAGGCGCGCAGTTCGTCCGGCATGGCGGCGTCCGTTTCCATGCGGATCACCGAACCGTAGCGGCGCTGCTTCAGCGCGGTCTCGAACAGGCGGACGAGGTCCTCCGCCTCTTCTTCGATTTCCAGATCGCTGTCGCGGATCACGCGGAACACGCCCTGGCCCTTCACCGCATAGCCAGGGAACAGGCGCGAGATGAACAGGCCGATCATCTGCTCCAGCGTGATGAAGCGCATGCCCTCCCCGTCGGGGAGGCGGATGAAGCGGTCCACCTTGGCGGGAATGCGGATCAGCGCATTCATGCCGCGCCCGTCGCTCTGGCGCACCAGTTGCAGCGCGAGCGAGAAGCCCAGGTTGGGGATGAAGGGGAAGGGATGGGCGGGATCGATGGCGAGCGGGGTGAGGACCGGGAAGACGTGATGGAGGAAATGGCGCTCCAGCACGGTGAGGTCTTCGGACGTCGCATCCGCGCCGTCCACCAGCGTGATGCCGACGCCCGAAAGGTCGCGACGCAGTTCGCGCCAGCGGGCCTGCTGGTCGAAGATCAGCTTGGAGGCCTCGGCCATAATGGAGGCGAGCTGCTCGGTTGGGGTCAGGCCCTCCGGGCTCATGGCGGTCACGCCCTCGCGGATCTGCTCCTTGAGGCCGGCGACGCGCACCATGAAGAATTCATCGAGATTGTTCGCGGAGATGGAGAGGAAGCGCAGTTGCTCCAAGAGCGGGTGATTGGCGTTGGAGGCTTCCTCCAGCACCCGGCGATTGAAATGCAGCCAGGAGATTTCGCGATTGATGAAGCGGTGCGGCGAAGCGGCGAGATTTTCCTCGGCCATCAGCTCCACCTCCGGTTCGACCACGGTCATGGCGGCAGTCTCAGTCGCGTTCATGGCTTCGTCCCCGATTTTCCGCCGGACCATGGCGGCTCTGCATGACCGCTCTATGACGCAGTCTAGGCCAAAGCCATAGGTGCTGCCCACCGGCATGTGACAGAAAAAGGCGAAGCGCCGCCGCCGCTTAGCTTGCCCCCTATTCCTCCTCGCCGGGCTCGTCCCGCTCTTGCGCCGCCATCTCGCGCAGAATCTCGGCAGCGAAGGCGCGCGTCACCGGGCGGCGGGCGGCGAGGGCGGCGCGGTCGATGGCGTCCACCAGCGCCTCCGCGCCGGAAACGGAACGCTCCATGCGGGCGAGCAGATATTGGATGGTGGCCTCGTCCACCGCGATCTGGCGGTCGGCAAAAAGCTTCACCAGCACCGCCGCGAGCAGCGCATCGTCCGCCGGCGCGATCTCGACCTTGGGAATGGCACGCAGGCGCGAGGCGAGGTCGGCGGTGGCGAGGGCAAAGGTGGCGGGCGGCTGGCGGGCGGTGAAGAGCACATGCGCGCCGGTTTCCTTGGCCAGATTAAGAAGGTGGAACAGGGCCGCTTCGTCGAAATGGCCAGCCGCCAGATCCTCCACCACCAAGGCCGGCTGGGCCAGAATGCGGGGGATATCGGCTGCGATGAGGTCCGCCGCGCGCACGGTGGGCGCTCCGGCCGCCTCGGCGAAGATGGCCGCAAGGTGGGACTTTCCGGCACCGGACGGGCCGACGAGGCACACGACCGGCGAGGGCCAGTCCGGATAGGCGTCGATCAGCGCGAGCGCCGCCGCATTGCCCGCCGTCTCCAGAAAATCCTCCCGCTTGAAGCCCGGCGCCGAGCCGAGGTCCAGCGGCAATTGGGCGGGGGGTCGCGCGCGATCCGCCATGGTTCAGCGCCGCTCCGCCGCGCGCCGCTCGGGCTCCTCGCCCTTCTCCTCGCCGGTATAAAGCGGGCTTTCGAAATAGCGCTTGAAGCCGAAACGCACGAGCACGCCCGCCGCTGCCGTAAGCGGCACCGCAAGCAGCAGGCCGACAAAGCCGAACAGATAGCCGAAGGCGAACAGGGCGAACATGAGCCAGACGGGATGCACACCGATGCTGTCGCCCACGAGCTTTGGCGAGAGGATATAGCCCTCCACCGTCTGCCCGGTGATGAAGATGGCGAGCACGATGCCGATCATGGCCCAATCGGGGAAGAATTGGACGATGGCGATGCCCATGGCGAGGATGAGGCCCGTGAGGGACCCGACATAGGGAATGAAGGTGATGAGCCCGGAAACGATGCCGATCAGCAGGCCGAAATTCAGGCCCGCCATGGACAGGGCGATGGCATAGAAGCTGCCGAGGATGAGACACACCAGGGCCTGGCCGCGAAAGAAGCCCGCCACGGCGAGATCCATCTCGCGGCCGAGCTGGCGCACCACGGGGCGTTGGTGGACCGGAATCCAGTGGTCCACCGCCTTCACCATGCCGGGCCAGTCGCACAGCACATAGAAGACCACCACCGGCGTCACGACGACGAGCGCGAACACGGAGAGCAACGCTTGGCCGCCCGACCAGATGGAGGAGATCAGGCCGAGCAGATAGGTGACGCCCTGCGACATGAGATTGTCCAGCGACCGCTGGATGTCAGGAAGGCGATCGCCGAAGAAATGGTCGATCCACTCGCGGTTTTCCTGCGTCACCAGCCCCTGCAGGCGGGTGACATAACTCGGCATGTTCGTGATGAATTCGGCGAGCTGGCTGCCGAGGAGCGGCAGGACGACCAGCAGGAACAAGACCACGGCCAAGAGGAAGAGGCCGACGATGAGAAGCGAGGAGGGCGTGCGGGAAATGCCGAGCCGCGCCAGGCGCTCCACCACGGGATTCAGGAAATAGGCGAGCGCCAGCCCGGCGACGAACGGCAGGAGAATCCCGCTCAGCAGCCACAATGTCAGGATGGTGACGACCAGCGCCCCGATCCAGAACCGCACCTGGAGGTGAAGTGGCATCCCCCGTCCCCGATCAGCCGCCGGTGGCGCCGCCGGGGGCGCACTCAACTGGCCATGTGCCGCGTCCAAGCCGCGAGATAGGCAGCGGCCGAAAGGGCCGTCAAGAGGCCGACCGCAATCAACCCGACCTGCATCAAGGGTCCGAGCGGAAAGTCGAATCCGTTCGCGGCCAGAATGAGCGCGGCAAAGGCGATCTGGACCATGGTGTTCACCTTGGACACCACCAGCGGCTTGATGTGGACCGGCCGCGCCAGAACCGCGGACAGCATGACAGCGCCGATGATCATCACGTCCCGCGCCACCACCGCGATCGCCACCCAGCGCGGGATCAGCCCCTCCACCGACAGCGCCACATAGATGGAAATGAGCAGCGCCTTGTCCGCCAGCGGATCGAGATAGGCGCCAAGCTCGGTGTGCATGCCGAACTGCTTGGCGAGGAACCCGTCCACCGCGTCCGAGACACCGGCGAGGACGAACAGCCAGAAGGCAAGCTGGACCTCTTCCGAGGCGATCGCCCACACCACGACCGGCACCAGAAGGAGCCGGCACAAGGTGATGATGTTGGGCAGGCTCACGCCGCTCCCTCTGAGTCTCAGCGTTTGATGGTCAGAGGGGAGAAGGCCTGGACGCTGGCCATGGCCTGGATGCGGTTGATGTTCACATGGCGCGGCAGGTTGCAGGCGAAGAAGACCTGCTCGGCAATATCCTCCCCCGTCATGGGTGCGACGCCGCGATAGACGCCGTCCGCGCGGGCTTCGTCGCCCTTGAAGCGGACCAGGGAAAACTCGGTTTCGGTGAGGCCGGGCTCGATATTGGTCACGCGCACTCCGGTGCCGGCCACGTCCGCCCACAGACCGAGGGCGAACTGCTTCACGAACGCCTTGCTTGCCCCATAGGTGTTGCCGCCGGGATAGGGGTAGTCGCCCGCCACAGAGCCGGTGAACACCACATGCCCCTCCTTGCGCTCCACCATGGCCGGCAGGGTGGCGCGCACGGTGTTGAGGAGGCCGGTGATATTGGTGTCCACCATCTGCTGCCAGTCGGACATGGCCACCTGATGCGCCGGCTCCAGCCCGAGGGCGAGGCCAGCATTGGCGAACACCACATTATAGGACGCGAACGGCGCGGGCAGCGCCGCGACGGCAGCCTGCGTCGCGTCCCAGTCGCGCACATCGAGGACCACCGTGTGGATCAGGCCGGGATATTCCGATGCCAGGTCCGCCAGCCGCTCCGCGCGCCGACCGATGGCGACGACCCGCGCGCCGGCCCCTGCGAAGCGCCGGACCGTCGCGGCGCCGATGCCGGAGGTGCCTCCGGTGACGAGCACGGTCAGGGTGGAGGGGTCCAGCATCTGATACATGGCGGCAAGCTCCTGAAGGCTGGAGCAGCCATAAAGCATGATCCGCCCCAAGGGAATTCCCGCATTCCGCTCCCGCTCGGCCTTGCGATGACCCATTCGCGCCATGACCACACCCGCTGAAACGGGTAAGGTTACCTCCCGCGAAAAGCGACGGGTCATCCTGCTGCCATCTTCTGGGGGAAGGTAACCCGGCTCATGGATGGTGCGACGGCGCGAGTCTTGATGGATCGTTAACGCGCGCGCGGCATCGTGGGGCCAAATCCGGTGCGTGATTCGCCGGATCGGGTCGGGCGCGAAGGGGCATGTCGGAAGGCGCAGAACGCGCCGCGACGCAGGAGTGGTTGCGGATGAAGGTTTTTGTGGCTGCCGCGACGGTGGGCGCCGGACTCGTTCTCGGCGGGTGCAGCACCGACCTCGACGGCTTCGGAACCAAAACCAGCGCGGTCGACCAGGCGCGCATCCTGAATGCGCCGACCGGGGCTGTGGAAAGCGCGCCCATCGGCGCTCCCGCCTCTGTCGCACCCGCGCCGTCCATATCCGCCGCTTCCCCGGCCCCCGCGACCGGCGCGCGCGCGGTGACCGCCAGCGCGGCGGTGACGCCCACCGCTGCCGCCACGTCCGCCAGCGTTCCGCTCACGCCGCCGCCGGTCAATCCCGGCGCCACCGCCTATGCCACGAGCGGCACGCAGGAACAGGTCTCCGGCGCCTGGACCTTCACCTGGGACAATGGCGCGCGCACCTGCCCGGTGACGCTCTCCACGGCGCGGGGCGTCAGCGGCCTCTCGGCCCAGGCGGACATTTCCTGCCCCAATGAGATTTTCATGACCAAGGGCTGGGACATGCTCGGTCCCGACCTCGTGCTGCAGAACCATGTCGGCAAGGTCACGGCCCGCCTCGCGCCCTCCGGCCCGAACCGCTATGTGGGCGTGCTCGCCGACACCAACCAGCCGGTCGTGCTGACCCGCTGAGGGCACGCCACGCCCTTCCTCACGCTCTGAGCGCCCCCGCAGGTCTTGCTTCCCACGGGAGCGCCGGAGGCACCTTTTCGGCCTTAAATCAGGCGCTCACCTTGGCCCGCGCGACCGACGGCGCACCATGAGCGAAGGCGCGGGAATAGGGGCAGATGCCGTGAGCCTCTTGAACCAGAGCCTCCGCCACGTCG
>JASBUY010000213.1 GCA_030147645.1 Aquabacter sp.
CCAGCGCCGCCGGCCATGACGTTTCGATCCGGGATCAGGCCTCCGCGACCACGGGATTGGCGAGGCGGCCGATGCCCTCGATCTCCACCACGATCTCGTCGCCCGGCTTCAGGAAGACGGGCGGCGTGCGCGGATAGCCGACGCCCGCCGGCGTGCCGGTGGCGATCATATCGCCCGGCTCAAGGGTCATGATCTCCGACACGATGGCGACCACCTGGGCGACCGAGAAGATGAAGTCGTTCGTATTGCCGTCCTGCATCACCTGACCATTGAGGATGGAGCGGATGCGCAGCCCCGTCGCGCCGGGCGGCAGTTCGTCCGCCGTCACGACGACCGGGCCGACCGGGCCGGTCGCGTCGAAATTCTTGCCCGCCGTCCATTGCGTGGACTTGCGCTGATAGGCCCGCACGCTGCCGTCATTGAACATCGTGTAGCCGAACACATGGTCGAGGGCCTCAGCCTGCGGAATATGCCGCCCGCCCTTGCCGATCACGATGGTCAGCTCCGCCTCATAATCCAGCGTGGGCGAGGCCTTGGGGCAGACCAGCGGTTCGCCATGGGCGATGAGCGAGGACGGCACGCGCAGGAACAGGGCCGGATACTCGGGAATGGGGTTTCCCCCTTCCTTCGCGTGGTCCGTGAAATTCAGCCCCACACAGACGAACTTGCCCTGCCCCTCGAACGGCTGGGCGGCGACCGCCTGCGCCAATGGCATGCGCGCGGAATCTGGCGCGCGGGCGGCGTCGGCCGCCGCCTCGTCCAGCGCACCGGGGCCGGCGGCGGCGAGCGCGCGCAGGGTCCGTCCCGCAAGCAGCGTCACGCTCTCCCCGTCCACAACACCGAGAGTTGGGCCGTCCGCCGTGCGGACCATCATCAAGCGCATGCACATCTCCGTGAAAATCGATGGGGCCACACACCGGTGACTCGTCGCACCGGTCTGACGGATGCAGCATTAGGGCGGGCGAACCGCCGAGGCCAGGATCGATTTTGTCCCCGACTCCTTTTGGATCCGTACGCGCTTAGGGAAGCCAAAGGCCTTGCCATTGCACGCCAAGCGGGGCATGGGCTTGAATGCTTGGTTACCGAGGAAAATCTGAATGCAGAGCGCAGCGCGTCGACGATCTTCCGGCATCACTGCCCCCCAGGCCCCGGTACGTTCGCTGACCTCCGCCGTGCATGCCTCCCTGCGGGCGGACATCCTCACCTGCCGCCTGCCGCCGGGCGAGAAACTGCCCATCGCCGTGCTGGCAAAACGGTTCGACGTCAGCCTGTCCGCGGTGCGCGAGGCCCTGTCGCGGCTGGTGGCGGACGGCTTCGTGCAGAGCGAAGACCAGCGCGGCTTCCGCGTCACCCCCTTGGACCTGCACGACCTTGAGGACCTGACCCGCACGCGGATCGAGATCGAAACCCTCGCTTTGCGCCGCGCGGTGCAGGAGGGGGACGACACTTGGGAGGCGGAAGTGCGCGGTGCATGGGAGGCGTTTCGCCAGGTACCCTATGCGCTTGCACGCCAGGCCTCGCCCCATGACGGCAATTGGGCGGACCTGCATTTCGCCTTTCACGAGGCGCTGCTTTCTGGCTGCGGGCTCGCCTGGATGATGCGCTTTCAGCGCACCTTGTTCGAGCAATCGGAGCGCTATCGCGCCCTCGCCCGTGCCGCGCCCGAAGGCGGCGAGCGCGATGCCCATGCCGAGCATCTGATCCTCTTCGAAGCGGCCATGGACCGCGATGCCGACGCCGCCGCCGGCGCCCTTGCCGCCCATTATGGCCGCACGCTCGATCTGGCGCGCCGCGTGATGGATGCCGACCCGGCGCGGTAGGCCCTGCCCTGCCTGAGGTTTGCGGTTCCGAAACGTTCGCGCGTCAGAATGGGTCCGAACGCCGGCGACTGCGCGGCGGAGCGGGGGACCATGGTTTCATTCGCAACGCTCTGGCCCTGGGTCAGTCTCGGCGCCGCCGGCATGCTCGTGCTGCTCCTGTCGAGCGGGCCGTCCCTGGTGGGCGACCGCCGCCTGCCGCGCGTGCAGGACCTGGCTTGGCTCACCTTCGCCGCCTTTGCCCTGACCCTGCTTCATCAGTTCGAGGAGAACGGGCTCGATCTGCGCGGCCGGACCTCCGCCTCGCTGACCCTGCTGTGCAACCGCTTCGGCTTTCGCGACGCAGTCGCCTGCCCGGTGCCGGTGGCCTTCCTCACCGCTTACAATGTGGGGACCATCTGGATCGCCGGGCTCATCGCGCTGCTCGCCGTGCCGCGCCGGCCTTTGCTGGGCCTGACCGTATTCGCCGTGCCGCTCGGCAATCTCATCCTGCATATCGGCGCCGGCATCGGGCTCGGGAGCTACAATGCGGGCCTCGTCACCGCCTTGCTCATGCTGCCGCTGGCCATCTGGACCTTTCTCATCGCCGCCGCCCGCCATGGGGCTGGCCCGCGCGTCTTCATCGCCGTGGTGGGCGCGGGGGTCGTGACCGCGGGCCTCTCGCTCGCCGTGCTGTTTGCGGCCCGACATGCCTATCTCGGCGACGGGCTCATCTGGGCGGCGCTGATCCTGCTCGGCCTTGTGCCGGCCGCGGGCCTCCTCCTGGCGCAGCGAAAAACCGCGCCTCCGCCCAAGCCGGTGCGGCGCCCCCGCGCCCGCGCCGCCAAGGCCGCCGGCGGGTCCATGCCGCCGCCCGCATCCAGCGGCTGACCCGCGCCATCGCCCCGCCCCCTGAAACGTGACCGGTGCGCCCCCTGCCGGACACCCGATCGGTCAAAGCGTCCTCTGTCTCCCCGCCGCGCCTGTGATACAGGTCGCGCATGCGCAAGCGTGCCGTGCGCGGGACCGCAATCTTGCGGCCGCGCCGCCCGCTTTGGTCCAGCTTGAAGCCGAGTGCCCCATGTCCCGCTTCTGGAGTCCCGTGGTCGAGACCCTGACCCCCTATGTGCCCGGCGAGCAGCCGCGCATAGCCGGACTGGTCAAGCTCAACACGAATGAAAACCCCTATCCGCCCTCCCCGCGCGTTGCGGAAGCGATCGCGGCGGAACTCGCCCATCTGCGCCTTTATCCCGAGCCCACCGGCCATGTGCTGCGCGCCGCCGTGGCCGAGCGCTTCGGGGTGTCACCGGACGAGGTGTTTGTGGGCAACGGATCGGACGAGGTGCTGGCGCACGCCTTCCAGGCGCTGCTGAAGCACGAGCGGCCGCTGCTGTTCCCGGACATCACCTATTCCTTCTATCCGGTCTATTGCGGCCTCTACGGCATTTCCTATGCCGAGGTGCCTTTGGACGAGGGTCTTCGCATCCGCTTGTCGGACTATGATCGGCCCTGCGGCGCCATCATCCTGCCCAATCCCAACGCCCCCACAGGCATCGCCCTGACGCGCGCGGAGATCGCGGCGCTGCTTGCCGCCCATCCCGACCAGGTGGTGGTGGTGGACGAGGCCTATGTGGATTTCGGCGGCGAGAGCGCCATTCCGCTCGTGAAGGACCATCCCAATCTGCTGGTGGTGCAAACCCTCTCCAAGGCCTGGTCGCTCGCGGGCCTGCGGGCGGGCTTCGCCGTGGGCCAGCGGCACCTCATCGAGGCGTTGGTGCGGGTGAAGGACAGCTTCAATTCCTATCCTCTGGACCGCCTCGCTCTCGCGGGCGCGGCGGCCGCCATTTCGGATGGCGCGTGGTTCGAGGAGACCCGCGCCAAGGTCATGGCGACCCGCGCGCGGCTCGCGGGCGCGCTCGGGCAGATGGGGTTCGAGGTTCTGCCCTCGGCCGCCAACTTCCTGTTCGCCCGCCATCCGCGTCATGCCGGCGCCGACCTCGCCGCCAAGCTGCGCGAACGGGCCATCCTGGTGCGGCATTTCAAGCGGCCGCGAATCGATGAATTCCTGCGCATCACCGTCGGGACGGATGCGGAGTGCGACCGGCTGGTGGCCGTCCTCCACGAAATTCTTGAGCCGTGACGCCAATCGGGGGCGGTTGTGACGTTTCGGCGAACCGCCGCCATTGAAACCGCAGGCTACCTTCGCTATAGGGGCCAACGACTATCCGAAGGGCCGTCCGCCGGCCCTTGGCTTTGCCGCGAGCGCTCGCATGTGCGACGAAGCCGCGGGCAAGGCCGAGCATCATAGAGGCGTATTCATGTCTTCGACGTTCGATACGGTCGCCAACATCATCGCCGAGACG
>JASBUY010000236.1 GCA_030147645.1 Aquabacter sp.
CGCTCGGCCAGGGCAAGGAAGACAATTGGCGTCGCCTGACGGCGGGCGAAAGCGGCATCCACCGCATCACCCGCTTCCCCATCGAAGGCATGCGCACCACCATCGCCGGAACGGTGGATTTCCTGTTCGACAACCGCGTCCCCGCCCCGGACCTCTCGGAGCGCTTGGCGACGCTGGCGGCGGAGGAAGCCATCAGCCAGTCGGGCGTCGGCGCGAAAGGCAATTTTCCCGGCCCGCTGTTTGCCGCCGTGCCGCCCGTTGAGATGGAGTGGCCGGAAAAGCGCAAGCTCGCCGAGAATGCGCCCGAGCGGCCCGTGGAATATCGCGATCTCCTGGTCTCCGCCGCCTCGGGCAAATTCCGGCCCTGGCACGAGCGCTTCCTGTTTGGCTCGGTGGCGGATCGCCTCGCGGACAAGTTCGGCACCAAGGGCCAGCCCATTTCCCTTTCCACCGCCTGCGCGTCGGGGGCCACCGCCATTCAATTGGGCGTCGAGGCCATCCGGCGGGGGGAATGCGATGTGGCGCTCTCGCTGGGTACCGACGGCTCGGTGCATCCCGAGGCCCTGATCCGCTTCTCCCTGCTCTCGGCGCTGACCACGGCGAACGACAAGCCCGAGGAAGCCGCCCGCCCCTTCGCCAAGAATCGCGACGGCTTCGTGATGGCGGAAGGCGCCGGGGCGCTGGTTCTGGAAAGCCTCGACCATGCGCTGGCGCGCGGCGCGCGCATCCTCGGCGTTCTGGAAGGCTGCGGCGAGATGGCGGACAATTTCCACCGCACCCGCTCCAGCCCCGACGGCAAGCCCATCATCGGCTGCATGAACAACGCCATGGCGGATGCGGGCGTGACCCCCGAGGACATCGACTATATCAACGCCCACGGCACCTCGACGCCCGAGAACGACCGCATGGAATTTGTGGGCCTCAAGGGCGTGTTCAGCGAGGAGAAGCTGGCGCAGACGCCGATCTCCTCCAACAAGTCCATGATCGGCCACACGCTGACCGCCGCCGGCGCCCTCGAGGCGGCGGTGTCGCTGCTCACCATCGCCAATGGCCGCATTCCGCCCACCATCAATTACCACCTGCCCGATCCGGCCATCCCGCTGGACGTGGTGCCCAACGTCGCACGCGATGCCGAGGTGAAGCGGGTGATCTCCAATTCCTTCGGCTTCGGCGGGCAGAATGTCAGCCTCGTCATGGCGGGGGAGCCGGCGTGACACCGGATCGGGCAACCCGTCATAGCCCTCTCCCGTTCCCCGTTTCGTCATGCCCGGGCTTGACCCGGGCCTCCACGGAGCGCCACGGCGCATGACCAGCAAGCGCGTTCTCGTCACCGGCGGGGGCCGGGGCCTGGGTGCCGCCATCGTGCGGGCGCTCGGGGCGGCCGGATTCGACGTGACCTTCACCTATCGCAGCGCCAAGGCCGAGGCGGAGGGGCTGCTCGAAGACCTCAAAGCCCGCCCCGGCGCGGCGCCGCGCGCGGTGGCCCTCGACCTTGCCGACCGCGCGGCGGTGGAGGCTTTCGCCGCCGAGCTGGAGGCCGAGGACGGTCCCTATTTCGGCTTCTGCCACAATGCCGGCCAGTCCTATGACACGCTCGCCGTCATGGTGGACCAGGACAAGGCCGAGGCGGTGATGCAGGTCAATCACTTCTCCTTCGTGCGCATCGCCCGCGCCTTGGCGCGGCCCATGACGCGCGCGAAAGAGGGGCGCATCGTCGCCATCGGCTCGGTGGCGGCGCTGCTGGCCAACCAGGGCAATGTCGCCTATGCGGCTTCGAAAGCCGCCCTGCTCGCCCATGTGCGGGGCCTCGCCATCGAGACCGCGCGGCGCGGCGTGACGGTGAACTACATCGCCCCCGGCTTCATCGACACCGCCATGCTCGCCAAATATGCCGACCATCGCGAGCGCATGGCCGCGCAGATCCCGGCCGGGCGTTTCGCCCAGCCGGACGACGTGGCGCAGGTGGCGGCGTTTCTTTTCTCCCCCGGCGCGGGCTATATCACCGGCGCCGTGATCCCGGTGGATGGCGGCCTCTCGGCCCAGCTTGCCGCCCATCGCTGAGTTTCAAGGACCACCAAGCGCGCCCTCCAGCTCGTCTCCGACCGCAAGCTCGAACTCGTCACCCTGCCCGAGCCCGAAGCCCCCGGCGCGGGCGAAGTGCAGATCCGTGTGAAGGCCCTGGCGCTGAACCATATCGATGTGTGGGGCTGGCGCGGCATGGCGTTCGCCAAGCGCAAGATGCCGCTCGTTGTGGGCGCGGAAGCGGCCGGCGAGATCGTGGCCCTGGGCGCAGACGTGCGCGGCCTGAAAGTCGGCCAGACCGTCTCCATGTATGGCGCCATGACCTGCGGCCACTGCAAGAACTGCCTGAAGGGCCGCGACAATCTGTGTGAGAATGTGGGCGGCGTGCTGGGCTTCCACATCGACGGCTTCGCCCGCGACGTGATCAATATGCCCGAACGGCTGGTCATCCCCGCCCCCGAGGGGGTGTCCTTCGAGGATGCCGCCTGCGCCGGCATCACCTTCTCCACCGTCGAGCACATGCTGTTCGACAATGCCGAGCTGGAAAAGGGCGAGACCGTTCTCGTCCATGCCGGCGGCTCGGGCATCGGCTCCGCCGCCATCCGCCTCGCCAAGGATGTGGGCGCCACCGTCATCACCACGGTCGGCGACAACGAGAAGGCCATCAAGGCCGAGATGCTGGGCGCCGACCATGTCATCAATTACCGCGAGGAGCGGTTCGAGCACATGGTCCGCAAGATCACCAAGAAGGTGGGCGTGGACGTGGTGTTCGAGCATGTGGGCGCGGACACCTGGAACGGCTCGCTGCTCTCCATGAAGCCGGGCGGACGCCTCGTCACCTGCGGCTCCACCTCCGGCGTCTCGGTGCAGATGACCCTGATGCAGCTGTTCCAGCGCCAGTACAAGGTGTTCGGCTCGTTCGGCGCCACCATCCGCAATGTGGCGAACGGCCTGGAAAAGATGGGCCGGGGCGTGCTGCCGGTGATCGACAGCGTGGTTGCGCTGGAAAACTTCAATGACGGCCTGGAGCGGCTGGAAAGCCGGAAGGTGTTCGGCAAGATCGTCGTGCGCTTCTGATCCGGGCGGGGCTGGGACGCAGACGTGGCGCCACTGAAGGCCATCTGGGTGCGGGTCTCGCGCCGCCTGCGCGCGGCGCTCGCACCTGTGTGGGAAACGCTGATTGTGGGCACGCTGCGCGGCCTCGTCTGGTGGTCGCGCCTGTTCCCCGTTTCCTGGTCCTCCACCATCATCTCCACCTTCGCCAGGCTGCTCGGCCCCTTCTTCGTGGTGAGCCGCACGGCGCGGCGCAATCTGCGCGCCGCGTTTCCTGAGAAGAGCAACCGGGAAATCTGGTGGCTGGTGGTGGGCGTGTGGGACAATCTCGGGCGCATGGCGGCCGAATTCGCCCATCTCGACCGCATCTGGGACTATGACCCCGCCCATCCCGATGACGGGCGCATCGAGATTGTCGGCGCGCACATCATGGAGCGGCTGCGCGACGACGGGCGCCCCGGCCTGTTCTTCACCGCCCATACGGGAAACTGGGAGCTGAACGCCATTACGGGCGCCAAGCTCGGCGTGCCCGGCGGGGTGCTCTATCGCGCGCCCAACATCAAGAAGGCGGCGGACCTCATCACCGAAATGCGGGCCGAGACCATGCCCGGCCTCGTCAAGGCGAGCCGCAATGCCGGCCGCCAGATGGCCCGCATGCTGGAGGATGGCGAGCATATCGGCATGCTGGTGGACCAATATTGGGGCCAGGGCGTGGTGGTGGACTTCTTCGGCCGTCCCGCCCACACCAATCCCACCCTCGCCCGCCTTGCCCGCCAGTTCGATTGCCCGGTCCATGGCATGCGGGTCATCCGCCTGCCGCGCGGGCGCTTCCGCATCGAGATCACGGAAGAAGTGCCGCTGCCCCGCGATGCGGAGGGGCGGATCGACGTGGACGGCGCCATGCAGGCGGTGACGAAAGTGATCGAGGGCTGGGTGCGCGAATATCCCGGCCAATGGCTGTGGCTGCATCGCCGCTGGCGCTGAGCCTGACGGGCTGGTCTGGCCGGACTCCTCCGATCCGATTTTTCAATAGAAATCTCTTCTATTTCCGAAGCAATTCGGCATCCCGCACGACCATTAGCCGAATGTCATCGTTCAAAATGGATCAAAATTTCATATAGTTGGGCAACAAAACTTCATCTGTTCGGATATATCTCAGTCAAAGGTATGTTCGAAGGTAGTCCCATGCGCGTGATGTTGGTGGAACCCAGCAAAGTGGGCCTGAAATTGATGGCCCGGATGATCGAAGACATGGGCCATAGCGTCTGCCCCTTCTTTGATGGCGAAGACGCTTTGCGTCATCTGCATGAGGACGCGAACCTCGATGTGGTCATGACCAGCTTCGAGGTGCCCGGCGTCTCCGGCATCCAATTGTGCTGGGAAGCCCGCATCATCGCGAACAAGGGCCGGCCGATCTATGTGATCGCCATGTCCTCCAGCAACGACACGACCCATCTGGTGGAAGCCCTGGACAGCGGCGCGGACGACTTCATCCGCAAGCCGCCGGACAAGATCGAACTGGAAGCCCGCCTGCGCGCGGCCGAGCGCATGAACCAGGCGCGGCGCGAACTGGTGCGCTGGGCCACCCATGACGCGCTGACCTCGCTCCTGAACCGCCGCGCCTATTTCAACCTCGCCGAGGAAATGATCCAGGGCGGTGGCGATCTCTCGCTGCTTCTGTTCGATATCGACCACTTCAAGAGCGTCAACGAAACCTACGGCCATGACAGCGGCGACCTGATCCTCGTCGCCGTCTCGCGGGTGCTGTGGGCCCATGCGGGGCGCGCGGCGCGCGTCGGCGGGGAGGAATTCGCCATCCTTCTGCCCGGCACGGCGGAAGCGGCTGCCCGCGACACCGCGGAGGCGCTGCGCCGCGAGATCGAAGGGATGGCGGTCACCCTGCCCTCGGGCGCGAAATCCTCTGTCACCATCTCCATCGGCGTTGCGG
>JASBUY010000242.1 GCA_030147645.1 Aquabacter sp.
GTGTGGCTGCGGCTCTGAATGGCCGAGATGGGCGTGCCCGCGGCGATGCGGCCCATAACCGGCACCGAGACGGTGGGCGCGGCCTCCTCGTCATCGGCGGGCGGGCGCACACGCCCGAGACTCCCCTCGATCACGCTCGGCGAGAAGCCGCGTCCCGCGCGGGGCGAGGCGAGGCCCGGCGCCACGCTGTCGGGCAGGCGCACCACTTCCAGCGCCCGGGCGCGATTCGGCAGGCGGCGGATGAAGCCGCGCTCCTCCAGCGCCGTGATCAGGCGGTGAATGCCGGACTTGGAGCGCAGATCCAGCGCCTCCTTCATCTCGTCGAAGGACGGCGGAACCCCCGTCTCCTTCAGGCGCTCATGAATGAAGCGCAACAGATCATATTGCTTGCGAGTGAGCATGGCCGCCCCGTCCTTCGGCTCCCCGTTCCCCGTTTCCGCACCGAAAGGGATCGGAAACAAATCGGGAACAACCTTTAGCCGTTCCTTTTGTGTTCCGCAAGCGTGAACATGGCGTAAACGGCGTCTCAGCCGAGGAACGGCAAGACCTCGCAGGGGTCGCCCACCTTGCCCACCGGGGCGCCGGGTGCGCGAATCAGCAAGCCGTCGGCGGCGCTGAGCGCGCTCAGCATGGCCGAATCCTGGCTTTTGAGCGGGGTTGCGATGCGGCTTCCGTCCGGCGCGAGGGTGAGCGTCGCGCGCATGTAATCGCGGCGATGGTCATTGGCCTTCAGCTCCGCTCCGAGTCGCGCGGGCACCAGCGGGAGCGCAGCGGGCGCGCCCTGCAGGGCGTTGAGGAGCGGCACGAGGAAGAGCAGGCTGCACACATAGGCGGAGACCGGATTTCCCGGCAGCCCCAGGACCCGCATCTCGCCTCGCGCGCCGAACATCAGCGGCTTTCCGGGACGCAGGGCGATCTTATGGACGGTGAGATCAATGCCCTCGGCGCGCAGCGCGGGCGCCATGAGGTCATGTTCGCCCACGGATGCCCCACCAGAGGTGACGAGAATGTCGAAGCCGCCCGCAAGAGCGCCCGCTACCGCCTCCTGAGTCGCGGAAAGCGAATCGCCCACGAGGCCGAGGTCCGCCACCTCCGCCCCGGCCGCGCGGGCGAGGGCAGCGATGCCATAGACGTTGGAGACGATGACGGCGGCTGGGTCCTCTGTACCACTGCCGGGGCGCACCAATTCATCGCCGGTCTGGAGAATGGCGACGCGCGGTCGGCGGCGCACCGCCACGCTCCCATGGTCAGCGGCGGCGGCAAGCATCACGGCGCGGGGATCGAGCCGCCGTCCGGCGGGCAGCAGGACCGAACCCGAAGCAAAGTCGAATCCGGCTTTGCGGATGTTGCGGCCGGGCTCGGTGGGATGAATCACGCGCACGCGCTGCCCCTCGCGTGTCGTGTTTTCCTGGATGACCACGGTATCGGCGCCGGCCGGAACGAGCGCGCCGGTGAAGATGCGCGCCGCCGCGCCGGGTCCGATGAGGCCGGCAAAAGGGCGGCCTGCCGCCGATTCGCCGATCACATCAAGCTCTGCGGGCAAAGCCGCGATGTCGGCTGCGCGCACCGCATAGCCGTCCATGGCCGACATATCGGCCACCGGCTGGCTGCGGCGGGCGATCAGGTCTTGCGCCAAGACTCGGCCTTCGGCCTCGGCGATGGAGACGTTCTCCGGCGCCAACGGCATCGCGCTGGCGAGAATGAGCGCAAGCGCCTCATCGACGGGCATGAGGGCCATGGAAACTCTCCCGATCAGGGTTGCGCGGTCCAATGGCCCGAGCGGCCGCCGGCTTTTTCCAACAGCCGAATGCCGTCGATCCGCATGCCGCGATCCGCCGCCTTAGCCATGTCATAGAGGGTGAGGCAGGCGAGCGAGACGGCGGTCAGCGCCTCCATCTCCACCCCGGTCTGGCCCGAGGTGCGCACCCGCGCGGTCACGACGAGGCCGGGCAGGGCCGGGTCGGGGACAATGTCCACTTCCACCTTGGTCAGCATCAGCGGGTGACAGAGGGGGATCAGTTCGTGCGTGCGCTTGGCGGCCATGATGCCGGCGATGCGGGCGACCCCCATCACGTCGCCCTTCTTCGCGTTGCCGGCGAGGATGAGATCGAGGGTGGCGGCCTCCATGCGGATGCAGCCTTCCGCGAGCGCCTCGCGCAGCGACACGTCCTTGCCGGAGACGTCCACCATATGGGCGGCGCCGGCGGCGTCGAGATGGGTCAGGTCTGCCACGATCGCCTCGGGCTCACTTGGCCCGCGTCCAGGTCTGGGTCTGGCACAGGGGCACGAACACGCAGCCGCGCACTTCCAGCGTATTGTCGCCCTTCAGGGTGAGCGTGGCGGTATAGGTCTTGCCGTCGTCGGGATTATAGATCTTGCCGCCGCTCCAGCTTCCGCCCGAGCCGGTGAAGCCGGACAGCATGAGCAGGCCCTTCAGCGGCCGATTGCGCAGCGCGGAGTCGGCATTCTTGGAGTCCGTCAAAGCGGGATTCTTCTTGATGTCATCGGAGGACACCAGCGTCCCGCAGACCGAACTGCCGCATGGCTTGATCTCGACGATGCCTTCGTCCGTGGGAGTCATCCAGGTGCCGGTCACGTCGGCGGCGAGCGCCGGGCCGGCGAGGAGCGTGAGAAGGACGGCGGTCGAGGCAAGGCGCATGGTCGGCTCTCCCTGGATCATCTTCAGCCGGGCGCGTGGCGCGTCCCAGCCGCGTGAGGTTCTATCATAGTCCCGGCGGCGTGGCCGCGTTCAGGCCGCGAGCAGGGCGCGCGTGGCGGCCGTCACGTCCGCCTGGCGCATCAGGCTCTCGCCCACCAGCACGGCCCGGATGCCGCAGGCGGCGAGGCGGGCAAGGTCGGCGGGAGTGAAGATGCCGCTCTCGCCGATGCAGATGCGGTCCGCCGGCACCTTGGCGGACAGGCGCTCGCTGGTCGCAAGCGAGGTCTCGAAGGTGCGCAGATTGCGGTTGTTGATGCCGATGAGCGGGCAGGGCAGAGCGAGCGCCCGCTCCAGCTCCGCGTCGTCATGCACCTCGATGATTGCGTCCATGCCAAAATCCTGGGCGCAGGCATAAAGGTCGGCGGCGAGCGCATCGTCCACCGAGGCCATGATGATGAGGATGCAGTCCGCGCCCCAGGCCCGCGCCTCCGCCACCTGATAGGTGTCGTGCATGAAGTCCTTGCGCAGCACCGGCAATTGGGTTGCCGCGCGGGCCGAGATCAGGAATTCCGGCGCGCCCTGGAAGGAGGGGCCATCGGTGAGCACGGAGAGGCAGGCGGCGCCGCCCGCCTCATAGGCGCGGGCGAGGGCGGGGGGGTCGAAGTCCGCGCGGATCAAGCCCTTGGAGGGGCTCGCCTTCTTCACCTCGGCGATGAGCGCGGTTTGGCCAGCGGCGATGCGGGTCCGCAGCGCGCCGGCGAAGGGCCGCACGGGGGCTGCGGCGCGGGCGGCGGCCTCGATCTCGGCCAGGGGACGCGCGGCCGTCGCGGCGGCGATTTCCGCGCGCTTATAGGCTTCGATCTTGGCGAGGATATCGGTCATGGCGCGAGCCGCTCCGAGACATGGACGAGGGTTTCGAGACGCGCGCGGGCAGACCCCGTGTCGAGGCTGGTGGTGGCGAGGGCGATGCCTTCGCCAAGATCCTTCGCCCGGCCCGCCACCAGAAGGGCAGCGGCAGCGTTCAGCACGGCCACATTGCGATAGGCGCTCTTTTGCCCGTCCAGCACTGCGCGCAGCGCCAGCGCATTATGGGCCGCGTCCCCGCCCTTCAGCTCTTGCGGTTCCGCGCGCGGCAGGCCGACCAGATCGGGATCGATCTCGAATGTGTGGATGTGCCCGTCTTCCAGCGCCGCAACCGAGGTGGAGCCGCACAGGGTGATCTCGTCCAGCCCGTCCGAGCCATGCACCACCCAGGCGCGCTGCGAGCCGAGCGCTTTGAGCGCTTCCGCGAGCGGCGTCAGCCAGGCCTTGGAATAGACACCGACCATCTGGCGCTTGACCCCCGCCGGATTCGACAGCGGCCCCAGCAGGTTGAAGATGGTCCGCGTGCCCAGTTCCACGCGGCTCGGCCCCACATGCTTCATGGCCGGGTGGTGGGATGGCGCGAACATGAAGCCGATGCCGGCTTCCGCGATGCAGCGGGAGATGGCCTCGGGCGACAGGTCGATGCGCACGCCGAGCGCCGCCAGCACGTCCGCCGCGCCCGATTTGGAGGACAGGGCCCGGTTGCCGTGCTTGGCCACCGGCACGCCCGCGCCCGCGACGATAAAGGAGGCGCAGGTGGAGATGTTGTAGGAGCCGGAGGCGTCGCCCCCCGTCCCGACAATGTCCACGGCCTCTTCCGGGGCCTCCACGGGAAGCATCTTGGCGCGCATGACCGAGACCGCGCCGGCGATCTCGTCCACCGTCTCGCCGCGCACCCGCAGCCCCATGAGCAGCGCGCCCATCTGCGAGGGCGTGGCCTCGCCCGACATCATCTTGTCGAACAGATAGGCCGATTCCTCGCGCGTCAGGCTCTCGCCGGTGGCCACCTTGCCGAGAAGGGGACGGAACTGCTCCATGTCTCAGCCCTTCGTCCGGTTGAAGGCGGCGGCAAGCTCCAGGAAGTTGCGCAGCAGGGCATGGCCGTTTTCCGAGGCGATGCTCTCGGGATGGAACTGCACGCCGTGGACCGGCAGGGTTCGGTGCGCGAGGCCCATGATCAGGCCGTCATCGGTCTGGGCGGTCACTTCGAGCGCATCGGGCAGGGTGCCGCGATCCACGATGAGCGAATGATAGCGCGTCGCCTGGAAGGCGTGATTGAGGCCGCGAAACACCGAGCGGCCCTCATGATGGATCGTGCTCATCTTGCCATGCATGGGGATGGGCGCGCGGATCACGTCGCCGCCGAACACCTGGCCGATGGCCTGATGGCCGAGACACACGCCGAACAGCGGCACCTCGGACGAGGCACGAGAGATGAGGTCCAGGCAGATGCCGGCTTCGGACGGCGTGCAGGGGCCGGGGGAGATGACGATGGCGTCCGGCTTCTCGCCCAGCACCGCCTCCACATCGCGCACATCGTTGCGATGGACGGTCACGGATGCGCCCAGCTCGCCGAGATAGTGCCAGAGATTGTAGGTGAAGCTGTCGTAATTATCGATCAGCGTAACGGCGGTCATCTTGGCTCCCGGCCCGGCGGATCCGGGCGTCGCGCTCGCTGTCCTTGCAAGCCGCGTTCCGACTTAATCCTTTCGCGACAAGGCGGCAAGCCGGCGGCGGACGGGCGGGGACGGTTCAGAAATCCAGCAATTCCTCGCTCGCGAAGGCGGCGTGCTCGGAAATGAAGGCGAAGCGGGCCTCCGGCTTGTTGCCCATGAGGCGCTCCACCGTGTCCGCCGTCAGCGCGGCGGCGGCATCCGCGATGGTGACGCGCAGCAGGGTGCGGGTGCGGGGGTCCATGGTGGTCTCCTTCAACTGCGCCGGCATCATCTCGCCGAGGCCCTTGAAGCGGCCGATCTCCACCTTGCCGCGCCCGGTGAACTCCTTCTTCAGAAGCAGGTCCTTGTGGGCGTCATCGCGGGCATAGAGCGTCTTCGGGCCTTGGGAGATGCGATAGAGCGGGGGCACGGCCAGGAACAAATGGCCGTCCTCGATCAGCTTGGGCATCTGGCGGAAGAAGAAGGTGACGAGGAGGGAGGCGATATGGGCGCCGTCCACGTCCGCGTCGGTCATGATGACGACCTTCTCATAGCGCAGGTCCGCCTCGCGATATTGCGAGAGCGGGCCACAGCCGAGCGCCTGCATGAGGTCTGAGAGCTGCTGGTTCTGGGCGAGCTTGTGGCGCCCCGCGCTGGCGACGTTCAGGATCTTGCCGCGCAACGGCAGCACGGCCTGGGTCTTGCGGTCGCGCGCCTGCTTGGCGGAGCCGCCGGCCGAGTCGCCCTCCACGATGAAGAGTTCCGAGCCCGCCGCCTCAGTGTTGGAGCAGTCCGCGAGCTTGCCGGGCAGGCGCAGCTTGCGCACTGCTGTCTTGCGGGAGATTTCCTTCTCCTGCTTGCGGCGCAGCCGCTCCTCGGCGCGGTCGATCACGTGGTCCAGCAGGCGGGTCGCCTGGGTGGGATTGGCGGCAAGCCAATGGTCCAGCGGGTCGCGCAGCGCCTGCTCGACGATGCGCGAGGCCTCGGCGGTGGCGAGGCGGTCCTTGGTCTGGCCCTGGAACTCGGGCTCGCGCACGAACACGGAAAGCATCGCCGCGCAGCCGGTCGTCACGTCGTCGCCGGTCAGCACGCCCGCGCGCTTGCCCTGGCCGATGCGCTCGCCATAGTCCTTCAAGCCCTTCAGCAGGACCAGGCGCAGACCGTTCTCATGGGTGCCGCCGTCGGGGGTCGGAATGGTGTTGCAATAGGAGGAGACGCCGCCGTCCGCGTCCGCGACCCAGGCCACCGCCCATTCCACGCTGCCATGGCCGCCGGTCTTCTGGATGCGCCCGGCGAAGATATCGGGATGCACCAAGGTCTGGCCTTCGAGGTCGGCCGCGAGATAATCCCGCAGGCCACCGGGAAAGCGGAAGGTCATCTTTTCCGGCACACCGCTGGTACCGGCCAGCAGCTCGGGGTCGCACGACCAGCGCACTTCCACGCCGCCGAACAGATAGGCCTTGGAGCGCGCCATGCGGAACACGCGCGCGGGATCGAAATGCGCGGACGGGCCGAAAATCTCCGGGTCGGGATGGAAGCGGATGCGGGTGCCGCGCCGGTTGGGGGCGCGGCCCACCTCCTGGAGCGGGCCCTTGGGGTGGCCCTTGGAGAAAATCTGCCGATAGAGCGTCTGGTTGCGCGCGACCTCCACTTCCAGAAGGTCGGAGAGCGCATTCACCACCGAGACGCCGACGCCGTGGAGGCCGCCCGAGGTCTCATAGACCTTGCTGTCGAATTTTCCGCCCGCATGGAGCGTGGTCATGATGACTTCGACGGTAGATTTCTTGGGGAACTTCGGATGCGGCTCCACGGGAATGCCGCGCCCGTTGTCGGTCACGGTCAGGAAG
>JASBUY010000250.1 GCA_030147645.1 Aquabacter sp.
CGTCTCCCACACCCGCACCTCGAAATCGGTGCCGATGAACACGATGCGCAGCGGCTGCTCTTCGCGCCAGGCCTGCGGGTCGAATATGCGCCGCACGAGGGGGGCGGTCGCGGTGGGATCCTCCACGAAGCTGGCATTGGGCCAACGGCGCCGCATGTCGGCGAGCGCCGCCACATCCTCGCCCGCATCCGCGAAGGCGAGGCCGCACAGGCCGCGCTTGGTGCTCATGGCGAGCGCCACGCCAAACGGGGAGGGATGGAATCCATAGCGGATTTCGAGCCCGGCGCCGCCAGCCTTCCACTCGCCGGGCGACATGGCCTCGTGGACCACGAACAGATCATGCAGCCGCGCCGGGCCCGACAGCCCCAGTTCCAGCGCCGCATCGAGCACATTGTTGCTTTGCGCCAGCACGTGGCGGGCGCGGTCCAGCGTCACGGCCTGAAGGAACGCCTTGGGGGTCAGGCCGCACCAGCGGCGAAACAGATCGGTGAGGGCGCGCGCGGACAAGCCGACCGCAGCGGCGATCTCCTCCACCTCCGGCTGGCGGCGCATATGCTGCGTCACATAGGCCACCGCTTGGCGCACCAGATCATAATCGCAGGCGGCGATCTCCAGGGGCGTCGCGGGCGTCGGGACGGCAAGGCCGGCGGATTTGGGCATGTCGAGGCTGAAGGGTTCCTGGGCGAGCACGGGCGCAGCTCCTGAGCTAGTCTCGCTTATTCCAGCGCCACGCGCGAGCCGCATCCACCCGATTTCGCCCGCCGCCGGCCGGTGTCAGAAATGGGTGCGCGTCACGCCCTTCTTCACCGTGCCGAGGGCCGCGCCGAGTTCATCGGCGAGTTCCGCCTTCTGCCAGGGGCCGAGATGGATGCCCACCGCCACCTGCCGGTCGCGCGAGACGAGCGCAAGGTCCAGTGTTCCGATCTCCTCCATGTCGCGGCGTTTGATGCGCGTGAAGAAGGGGTTCATGCGCGCCTCGCGGGCCTCTCCCCGCGCGGAGACTTGCCGCACCTGAACGAGGCTTGGCGTGATGCGAATGAATTCGCGCGCCGCCGCCGCCTTGAAGTTGGCGCGGAAGGCGAAATAGAGCAGCGCCACGTCGAGTCCGAAAAAGCCGAAGATGGGCCAGGCGCCCAGCGAGAGGAAATAGAAACCGCTGAGGAAGCTCACCGCAGCTATGGCGGCCATGACGATCAGGAAGCCGCGCGCAGACAAAGAGCGGTGCGGCGCCATGGCCGTCGCATAGACTGTCGGCTCGCCATCCTCGGGAAAGGGCAGGGGACCGGCCCCCATGTCATTGGCCTTCGTCATGGCGCCCACTATAGGAAGAAAATGGCCCGCAAGACCACCAACACCAATACAGACGCGCCCGCCCGGCGGATCACTGCTGCGCGATCCGTGTCCAAGACGGCTGCGCCCAAGATGCCACCAAAGACGGCCGCGCCCAAGACCGCGGCGGCATCCAAGATTGCGCCCGCTTCAAAGACAGCGTCCCCTTCCCGCAAAGCCCCAGCTTCCAAAGGCGCCGCCGCGCGCCTTGCGGCGGAGGCGGTGGAAGCGTCCGCTCCGGTGCGCCGCCGCGCTGTGGCCAATGCCGCAGCCGCAGAGCATGGCCGCACGGTCGCTGCCTGGAGCGCGGCCGAGGTGGTCGAAGCCTTCACCCGTTTCGCGCGCCGCGATCCCGAGCCGCAGGGCGAACTCGACCATAGCGATGCCTATACGCTGCTGGTGGCGGTGGTTCTCTCGGCCCAGGCGACCGATGTCGGAGTGAACAAGGCGACGCGCGGTCTGTTCGCCGCCGCCTCCACTCCGTCCGCCATGGTGGCGCTGGGCGAGGAGGAGGTGGCGCGCCACATCCGCACCCTCGGGCTCTATAAGGGTAAGGCCAAGAATGTGGTGGATCTCTCCCGCCTGCTGCTGGAGCGCCATGGCGGGCAGGTGCCGGCGGATCGCGCGGCGCTGGAGGCGCTGCCCGGCGTCGGGCGAAAGACCGCCAATGTGGTGCTGAACATCGCCTTCGGCATTCCGACCATCGCCGTGGACACCCATTTGTTCCGTGTGGCGAACCGCACCGGCCTCGCGCCGGGTGCGACGCCGCTGGAGGTGGAGACGGGCCTGGAGGCGAAGATCCCCGACCGCTTCAAGCTCCACGCGCACCACTGGCTGATCCTGCACGGGCGCTATGTCTGTAAGGCGCGCCTTCCGGACTGCCCGGCCTGCATCATTTCCGATCTGTGCCGATGGAGCGGCAAGACCACGCTGTAAGCTGGCTCACGCCTCGATATAGCGGGCGCGCCCGCTGCGCGCCGCGAGGCGCTTATGAAGATGTACCATGAAGGCGGTGCCATAGACCGGCGTGATCAGGTTGAGGATCGGCACCATCAGCAGCGGCGCGATGAGAAACCCCGCGAAGAACACCGTAACCGCATTTTGCTGGCGCAGCGCCCGCGCCTCTGCGGGCGAGGCGAAGCGCATGGCGGCCAGCTCGAAATATTCCCGCGAGAGCAGATAGGCATTCGCCAGGAAGAAGATGACGAGGTTCACGCCCGGCACCAGCAGGAGCAGCAGGGCGGCGAGATTGACCGCGAGCACCAGCAGGAAGAAGCGGATGGAATAGCCGATGGCCCGCGCCACGGGCTGGGCCATTCCGGGCGCATCGCCGGGATAGCTCGACCGCTCCACCGCCTCGGCCACATCGTCCAGGAACAGCCCCGCCACCAGCGAGGAGACGGCGGGCACCAGATAGAGCATGCCGAAGACAATGCCGAGCCCCGCCATCACCGCGATGGTGGTTTCCAGCCAAGGATGGGTCGGCAGGTCCACGGCCCAGCCGAGCAGCAGGTTGAGGCCAATCCCGAGCACCACCAGCAGGGCGATCGCGAGCGCCACCGCCTTCCACAAAATGCTCCGCAGCACGGGAGAGAAGACCTGCCCGAAGGCGGTGAGGGCGTCGGACAGCATGAAGGCGCCTTGGTGTGAGTGAGCCGAACCGGCGGGAGCGATGTCGCAGAGATGGGGCCGCGCGCAGGGTCTCTCAAGAGCGACACCTGTGCCGCATCGTCATGCGGGCGTCACGGCCCTCTTCTTCCATGCGGCTTGGTAACACGATGCCTTCGGATGGGTCCATGCGCCGCCGCGATCTTCTCTCCGCCGCTCTCGCCGCCCCCCTCGCGGGCTTCATCGCAGCCCGGGCCGCGCAGGCCGAGCCGATCGAGCCGCTCGCGGGCGCGGGCGACCCCATCCTCGCGCCGCTGAAGATTTCGCCCGCCTTGCGCACGCGGCTGCTGGCCCTCATGCGCGCCCATGGCCGGGGAAACTCGGATTTCGACCCCGCGCGCCGGCCCTATGCCGTGTTCGACTGGGACAACACCTCCATCATGAATGATTGCGAGGAAACGCTCTTCCTCACGCTCATCAATCGGTTCGCCTTTCGCCTGGCGCCGGCGGAGTTCGGCGCCGCGCTGCGCTCCGGCGTGCCGGCGGCGCCGCTGGCCGGCGCCTATCGCAATGCGGCGGGTGCGCCGGTGGCCTTCGCTGATCTGGTCGCGGATATCGACGCGGACTATGCGGCGCTTGCCGCCGCCTATGGTTTGCCGGCGGCCTCCGATAAGGTCGACGCGCTCGTGAAGGACGACCGCCTGCAGAGCCTGCGGGCCAAGCTCTTCTTCGCCTATAACGCGCTCACCGACACGTTCGGCGACCGCCTCGGCGATGCCTGGATGGTGGGTCTTCTGGCGGGCGGCACGGTGGAGGACCTCCAGGCGCTGGCGCGGCTCAATAATGACGAGACGCTCGGCCGCGCCATGGCCGAGATCACCTTCACCTCGCCCCGCAGCCGGCCGGGCAAGGCGGGCGTGGTGAGCCAGACCCATCTGGACGGCCTGCGGCTCACGCCTGAAATCGCCTGCATCCAGCACGCTTTGATGGCGGCGGGTATCGATGTGTTCGTGGTCAGCGCCTCCTGCGAGGAGGTGGTGAAGGTGTTCGCCTGCGATCCGCGCTATGGATACAATCTGCCCGAGACCAACGTCTTTGGCATCCGCATGCAGCGGCGCGACGGCAAGCTGGACTGGCGCCCCGCCACCGACTGGCCCATCACCTGGGGGCCGGGGAAGGTGGAGGTGATCCGCCGCATGATGGTGGATGCGCGGGGCTTCGGCCCGCTGGCCGTGTTCGGGGATAGCGACGGCGACTTCAACATGCTGTCGGAATTTTCCGACACCAAGCTTGGAGTCGTCGTCAATCGCGTGAAGGGCGGCGGCATCGGCGAATTGAGCCGCAAGGCCGCCGAACAGATGGCGGACGCCGCGCCGCGCTTCATGCTGCAGGGGCGCAACGAAAACACCGGCGAATGGCGGCCCGCGCCGCAGACCCTCAAGCTCGGCCAAGCTGCCGAAACCCTGGTGCGCGCTTAGAGCGTTTTTAAGCGCGCGGACATCCGTTCGCGTGCAGGACAGTCGCCGAAACAAAACCGCCGGCCCGAAGGCCGGCGGTTCGATGGCATCTGGGAGATCAGCCCTGAGGCTGAGCCTCGGGCGGAGTGTCGCTCGGCCGTCCGTTGCGGCGGCGTTCCGCCATGAACTGGTCGAACTCGGCCTTGTCCTTGGCCATGCGCAGACGCTCCAGGAAGTCCTTGAACTCCTTCTGCTCGTCCTCCAGTCGGCGGAGCGTCTCGGCGCGATATTCGTCGAAGGCGCGGTTGCCGGAGGAGGGCGGGCCCCAGAAGCCGTTGCCGCCGGGACCCCGGCCGCCGCCGCACATGCGGTCCATCTTCTCGAACTTGTCCTGCCAGCGGCTCATGCGATGGCCGCAGCCGAAGCGGCCGCTGAAGATGGTGAAGGCCAGCACCGCCAGGCCCACCGGCCACCAGAACACGAAGCCGAGGACCGCCAACGCGACCCACGCCCCGGTGCCGAGGCCATCCAGTTTCGATACGAGTGTCACGGGCGAACCCTTTCGGCGTGAATGTTAATTACATTTACATATATGGGCGCGGGTCTGGCGGCTGTCAAGCGAGCTCCTGCGGCCTGCGCGACGATTTCAGCGCGGATCGGCGCCAAGGCCCTGGAGATAGATGAGCACGCCCGCTTCCAGGAGGTCTTCCGGCGCCATGGGCAGGCTGCGGCGCGCCTTGTCGCCCCGCCCGAACAGGTCCGCAATGCCATGGGCGAGCGACCAGATGTGCAGCGCCAGCATCAGAGCCGGCGGGCGGGAGGGCAGGCTCGCGGCCACCGCTTCCGCCGCACTGCGCAGCGCGCCGAATGCCCGGTCGCCCTCGGCCCGCAATTCGGGCGTGGCGTCGGCCGGCACATTGGCCTCGAACATGGCAGCATAATAGGCCGGTTCGGTCCGGGCGAAGGCGAGATAAGCGCGCCCCAGCCGCTCCAGCGCCAGGCGCGGGTCGGGCCGGCCCTGGTCCCACGCCGCCTCCAAGGCATCGGCAAAGGCGGTGAAGCCACGCCGCGCCACTTCGGCCATGAGGTCGTCACGGTCCTTGAAATGGCGATAGGGCGCTGCGGGGCTGACTCCGGCCGCGCGCGCAGCCTCGGCGAAGGTGAAGCCCCCCGGCCCCTTCTCACCGATCAGCTCCAGCGCCGCGCGCACCAGCGTCTCTTTCAGATTGCCGTGATGGTATCCGCGCGGGCCGTCATTCTTGCTGGACCAACTCATGCGCGGGCCGCCTGTCGCTGAGGGAGGCGCCCAGCCTGCGGGCCTCCATGTGATGTCCATTTACATTTTGCCGGCGGCCGCGTCGAGAGCCCGCCTGTCCGCCCCGCGCGGGACGTCCTCGAAGGGCCTCAATCCGCGAAGAAATTCCGCGCCTCGAATGTCTCGGTCCAGGTCCGGCCATCGACAATGTCGGCGAACCAGACGAATTCGTACAGCCAGATGTCGCCGTCCTTCAGCACGCGGTCGAGCTGCCCGCCCGAGCGCAGCACCGCCTCGATCTCCGCGCGGGACAGACCCACCGGCATACGCTCGCGCCGGGTCTCGGCCCGGTGGAGCGGATCCGAATGGTCGCGCGCCATGATGAAGCGGTCTTCCCCGGTCGGCAGGCAATGGAGCGCCACCCCGCGCATGCCGTAGAGCAGGAAGTTGCGCAGACTGTAGACATTCTTTGGGCCGACAATGGCGAGGCTCAAGGGACGGCCCCGCATCAGGCTCGCCCGCGCGCGCACTTCGATGAGAAGGCCCTGCAGACCCATGCCGCGCGAAGCGGGCAGCACGCAGGAGGCATCGAACTCGGCAATCAGGGGCAGACGCGCCGGTGAAAAGCCCGGCGCTGCCGCCCAGCCCTCATGATCGGGCCCTGGAAAGCGTACGCTGCTATAGCCGATGAGCGCGCCGTCGAGGAACGCGCCGAAGCACAAGGCGTCCGGGGCGAAGACCGCTTCGATATGGGCGTGATCGCGCCCGCGATAAATGGTGTCGTCGCCGACCTGCTCATAAACCGCGTTGTGGAGGTCAAAGATCGGCTCCATGTAGCTGGCGTCGAGCCGGCGGATGTCTAGCCCGCCGCTGGAGGTCGTGCTCACCGTTTGACCCTTTCCATCCTGTCAGCCGCCGCCGCGACGGAGCCTCGCTGCCAAGCGAGCGTCGCGGGGATCGAAAAGCCTGCATCCAAAACGCGCCGCCGCGTGCGCCGCGCCTGCGGAAGCCGGTTTCACCCCAGTTCGAAGCTGGTGATGCCGTAAATGCGCGAGAGCGGAAGCTCCGGCGCGATTCCGCGATACATGCGGGCGGTCTCGAAGCTCGGGGCAAGACCCGCTTCCTGCGCCAAGGCGCGGGCCGCGGCGTTGCTCTCGGGCACGTCGAGGAAGATCGGTCCGTCGGGCGCTACCGCGTGAACCGCCGAGGAAAGGCCCGCATAGAGGGCGCGCGCCGTGTCGTCGTCGGCGGCGAACAGCGGGCCGATCTTGTGGCCCTCCCGCGCCTGACGCACCACGCCATAGCCGGTCACTTCGCCATCGGCGCGGGCGACCAGCGCGGTTCCCGCCTCCGGCACCAGCCAGCGGTCGAGGAAGTTCGGCCGGTCGAACAGGAAATGCGCGCGGTCGAAGGCGAACAAGGCGGGCAGGTCCGCACGCGTCACCGCCGCAATGCCCTGGGCGCCCGGCAGGCTGATGGGGCGCCCGCCATAGCGCACATTGCGATGCGCCAGCACGAAGCCGGATGTCTTGTAATTCTCCTGCTGTGCCACGACCCCGTCGAGGCCGAGGGTTCGCGTGCCCATGCGCGCCAAGGCCGCCTGCCAGAGCGCGAAGCCGAGCCCCTGGCCGCGCCGGTCGGGACGGCAGATATAGAAACCGATAAAGCCGAAGGTGTCGCCATAGCCGACGGCGGAGATGCAGGCGGTCAGCGCCTCACCTTCGAACAGCCCGAGAAAACCCTGCGGGTCCTGGGCCAGAAAGGCGGCGGCGTCATGCAGCCCCGGATTCCACCCTTCGCGGGCGGCCCATTCCACGGCGATATCCACTTCGGCGGGCGTGAGGGTCCTGATCTCGCTCATGCGCCAACCCCGAGGCTCTCGAGAAAACCGGCAAGATCATGGGTGACATGATCCACATAGGCCGCTTCCCGGCCTTCGAATTCCCAGGACTGGCGCGTCTCGACGGCCTCGTCCGGCGGCACCACCAGCACGGTCGCCATGCCAAGGCGATGGGGCACTTCCAGGTTCCGCGCGAGATCCTCGAACATGGCCGCGCGGCTTGGCTCCACCCCATGGGCGCGCAGGAAGCGGTGATAGGCCTCTTCCGTGGGCTTGGGATGGAATTCGGCGGCGACGATGTCATGGACCGCCGCGAAATGCCCGCCGATCCCGAGCCGCTGGAGCACATTCTGCGCGTGCCGCTCCGAGCCGTTGGTATAGACGAGCTTGATGCCGGGCAGTTGCTCCAGGGCCGCAGCGAGGCGCGGGGAGGGATCGAGGCCCGAAAGGTCGACGTCGTGGACATGCTCGAGGAACGGCGCGGGGTCGAGCCCGTGCTCGATCATGAGGCCGCGCAGCGAGGTGCCGTAG